>NZ_JAJBJC010000043.1 GCF_021811825.1 Candidatus Anadelfobacter sociabilis
CCTTTATCTATTTTTATTATCTATCTTTAGATATGTCATATCTTCTTTTCTTAACCAATAATGCAATTTTGATACATGACAATATAAGTAAATATTTTAATAATACATCTCACTAAGTCTAAAATTCATATTTTCTCTCGCGCCATACAATACAATAAATTTTTTCAGCAGGATACGAGTGCTGGAGTCATATATTGCCATTATATCAAAGTATAGCTAAATACAAGACGGCTTTTTACAAAAATTAAAATACCCAATATCGAGGTGGAATTCCCACCATTCTTTGACTTCAAATTCATTCATACTGCAATCCTAGATTGCTAAAGAGGCAGAAGCAATTAATTTGTGTAGCAACATGCGATGGCATATAATCAAGAGAAAGAAGAACATATACTGACGCACAAATACAGATGGATTTGATTTAAGCGCGCGGATCAAGTCTTTGACTGAATATTAAATAAATTATTTGGTGATCCCGGCGCGATTCGAACGCGCGACCAACTGATTAAGAGTCAGATGCTCTACCACTGAGCTACAGGACCAAACATACCGCTCTATATAATAGTATAAAATAATGTTCAGTCTACTAAAATTATAATTTATTGAATTTATCTCAATGCAAGTTAAGATAACGCAAGTTAAAGATAGTGTCTCACTTGACAAAACTGATCAAAAGATTGTGGCAAAAGAGGGTATTTTGATTGTGCGAGTTGAGTGCAAAAATGAATAAGCTATCTACTTCTTTTCAAGCTAGGAGTAGGTAAATTTTTGTAATTTTTACAGATTTTATTTCTTTTCAAACATTCCATAAATATATCATATAGTGAACGTTTTTTATAAAAAACCTTTAAGCTAGATTTTACCTTATACTTTTAATGAACCATAATACTTATCTTAGAGAATGTCATAAAAATGAAACCTCCAATAAAATAAAAGAATAAAAAAAGAAAAGGGAGAGAATATTTAATATAAAATAAATTACTCTTAAATTATTTTATAAACTCTGCAATATTGATATCGTCTTTAGTGCAAATAAATTCATACTTATCAGTTAAATTAATAATCTAATCAGCGAGGATTCTTAATATAATTAATTCATCCTAACTTGAATTTTGCTCTCTTAATACAGATATTATTTGATCTAATTTAGCACATTATAGTATAAATTTACAAAATCCTGCTATGTCTTCAAAATCCACCTATACAGCCATAATACCAACATTGAATAAAAACAACACATCTTCAATCATATATTGCCGCAACTTAATCTCCCACACTCTCAAATAACCATATTATTCAGATATGAACACTTCAATCGTAAACCTCTTGTCACATTAATATTCAACAAATTACTATAATACTTTATCCTTTATTCCTTAATATCAATCTTAAAGCTTTGATATATTAGGTGCATTAAAAAACTCCAAAGGCATCGTATAAGGATGTAAAATTATGGATTTCTATCTCTTTATACTAGCTCAATACTTCTCTATATGATTCAAATCATGTGGTATGATGGCAAAAAGATTAATTTACACCTGACAACTTCTATAAGCTTTTTGCTTTTTCTGTGTTATAAAATGATGCCCGTTATCCACAAGCAACTATTTATACAACTCTTAGTTAGCTCTTAGTTAGCTCTTAGTTCACTAATAAGGAATTTTTCAATCTCAAATATTTTCTCTATCAGAAGAACCGCTAAATACCATAAGTGCTACCACTTTGTTATTTACTACCATAGCGTCTTTTATAGTATTTCCCGCTTCTTTTTTCAGAAATTCTCATATTTTTCTTACAACTATCCTTTCTCCCTACAGATATTTAACTCAATTCCGCTTTCATCAACATAAACAATATTTGCTTTAGATATATTTTTAATCATTTCTATATAGCTATTCCCTCTCTTCTTCCTCTGCTCTTGATAGGTATAAGATTTTTTATAGCTATAGCTCAACTTATTCAGAATTATTCGAAAAACGACCTATACTGATATCACACTTACTAGTAATATCAGATAATTTACAATTATCAGTTATTTTTTACAAATAACTCTACTATGCTTATGTGGTAATCCGTTTTTTTAAAGTGTTTCTATATATCTCAAATATCTTTGACACATCTTTTCATGCTATACCTTTACACAAATGATTGAGAACCTTACTTCTTAAACTTTCACTTATCTACTTAGTCCTCATCTCTTCCTCTCCTATTACAATATAAATATTCTATTACTTGCTTTCTAATATTTACATCAAATTCTTTAAACAAAAAAATAGTCAAAATCTGTTGGTTATTACTAGTTTTATCGGTATTAGATAAAAAACACTTACTAGCTTATAGATTAGAGAATAGATAAATTATTAGAAAAATTTCAGCACACAGATGCATTGATTACCAGTAACACTAGACAAATTTGTTGGTACAATCAATAAATACTTCAATCAATAGTATGTCAAAGAAGAAATATCACTTAAATGTATATACCTATATTCGCAATAACCGATCAATACACAATTGACGGAATTGAGGAACTTACAAGAAAGTTGTACCTCTTGTTTACTAATTTACATAAAAAATCGCTCCAATATAAAATTCTTAACATTTCACATAAACTTAATGAAGTTATAGGGATGAGATCTTTTATGGAAATATATTGTTAGAAACGTTCGAACAATTATCCAGAGAATTTTTTCTATTCTTTACTCAACACACACTATCTACTTCTGCTGCTAGTATTCTAAAGATCAAGATATCAGAGATACTCATCATACATCATATCTTCTTGAGGTTGAATGTGTTGTTGATCATTCTCAAAATTAAATGTACGATTGAGATAATCTTTTATTTCATATGCAGAATCAATTGCTTTTTCCCATATATATTTTACACCTTGATAGAAGACCTCTCTAGACTCTATAACATCTTTATTAATGATACAAATTGTAGTATTGTATGGAATATTCAAATCATGATTCTCGCACTGTCCTTTTATTATAATGTCAGTAGGAAGGTGGAAGGTTCTACCTTTTATCAGCAGAAACTGAGTACTATAATGATTCAAAACAAAATTGTATATCTGTAAGAGATAAGGATACAGTAGCTTTACCATGTCCTGCTCGAAATCTTTAAGCCATTCGTATGTCCAGTAATCTCTGAAATCCGGAGATGGGATATTGTAGTGTCCATACTCACATAGTTTTGTTATTACTTGAGAATATCCCTTTAAGTTATTCTGTTTTAGCTTTAATACTTCATTTATAGTCTCAATACCTATGTAATTATTTACATTCAAATTCTCCACATATTTGAAGCATCTTTCCTTGTAATTACATATTCTGTGAACTTCATGTAACACAGAAATGCATGAGAATTGTTTGTCTATAAAACTACTGAACTTTTCGTTCATATATATCTTGATGTGATATGGTATAATCACTGGAGAGGATATTGTGGCATCATAATCTGTTACTCCTTTACTTAAGCTTAATAGGAATTGGTCATCAGAACCTATATTTGGATTTTTAAGAAAATACTCCAGTCCATCTATACTTAGCATATTCATTACAACTAGATTGTTAGCATGTTGCTTCAGAACATCTGGAGTAAATGTATCATCAAGCTTATGTAGCGTATGATATTCTCCAACAACTAACCCGATAGATCCTGTTGGTAATATTTTTGCTAATCTTGAGCCTGAGATTTGTGATTCGCAACTAGCTATCAGTACTGCTTTAGAACTATTTGGATTGCCCGTTGCTTTAATGAGATTCTCGATAAAGTAAGTAGAATCTATCTGATTGGGGAAATAAACACTGGGATTTTCAATTGAGTTTGTGCTATAGCCATCCATATCTATAAGATGTAGCATTCCACTATCGGTCGCAACACCATGTGCATTTATCATTATGATCGATATATTATCCAGATTATGAATCTTGACAGCATTTATTACCTCTTGGAATGGAATACGTTCTTTCCTACAGTCTATCAATATCAAATTACAACCACTGCTTAAGAAATTATGCACCCCAGCCCCCACATCTAATGCCCCATAATTAGGATGATTATTACCTTCATATCCTAGGTAGAAGAGACATGTGTTAACATTATTTTCGCTAAAGTAATAACTGTGATTGTTGTAGTGTTTGTATAATATTCTATTTGGAAGATTCTCTACAAAACCGATTCTAATCATCTCTTCGATGTTCTCTTTATTTAATTGAGAAAAATAAAAGTAATGTAGTGCGGAAAATCCAGACAAATCTACTGCGTCTTGAAAATAACCAGCTCTTGATATCATATACCGAGCTAGCTGTTCAATATATTTATGATTCACATATAATGCGCATGTTATAAGATCATTGTCTGTATAATGACTATTAAAATACGATATCCTGTCTTCAAAAGTATCGTATACCTTATTTCCTACAGTGAGCGTATGAGAGAATACTGTGCATTTATCTTTTTGCGCTTTCATGTAAAACTTATTTATTATAAGTTAGAAGAGTTTATAGGTATCATACCTTGTTTTATTTTATTTTCAAATTCTTGTAACTTAATTTTATCTCTTTCGTGCTGCTCTCTACGTTTTATCATATCCTCTATAAATTCTTGCTGAGCTTTTATGATAGCAGGATCTGTGATGATGTAGTCAGAGATAGCTCTGCGCGGCTTTGTGATATTGTTCTTCTTATCATACGCCCATTCTTCTAAAAGTGCGCACAATATCTCTCTTATGCATTGTTTTACTCCTTTTATCATCTCTAATCGTCCCATAGGAACATCTTTGTCTTTGTTATCGTAGTTAACCACCCCCTTACAATAATCCAAAAAGTCCCAATCTATAGGAAACTTCTCATCAGAAAGATACAGTAGATTGTATCCCTGCTCAAGAGCAGATGCAACCTCAATATCTACAACTCCATAATTATCATCCATTATCTCCTGAGCATATCCTTCATCTATAAACCACCTAGCACCAGCGCGATAATAATCTCCAATCTCGTCTAGCAGCGCGTAGTACGCCTTTTCGTTATGATAAACATTTATGTCTAATACTGTTATTATCAAACCAGATAATGCACTATAATCGTATCTATTCAAAGATATTTTAGATTCTCTTTCTTTGTCCATAGCTATTTATAAATTAGATTTAGTGGTTACTAGGATATGAAGTAAGTATATACCACATACCACCTCCCAAGGGCTTTAGAACGACAGTCACTCCATGAAAGTCGGTACTTCGAACATTGTTTGAAGTTATGCCATATCCAGTTGAAATTGAGTTTTCATAATCTACACGAAATGACTCCCTCTTATCGCCATTTTTAGCATCCCGTGCCCAAGTATTTATTGAATTAAAATTTCTGCTTATTACATCATTCACGTATGCTTGTGCTTGACTCATATTATCAAAGCTTGTCATATCTGGTATATACCTAATCTGCCCTGTTCGTACTCTCCGCACCGCATCATCATGTCTCTCTTGAAGATATTCATATGGTCGCGCAATATGCCTTTCTTCAGTATGTCCACCCCTTCTATCATGTGTTGTGATTCTAGTATCGTATGAGTATGGATCTGAATTTTGATATCCGAGATATGCTCTTACAGCATCCAGTGTGTCGCGCACAACATTTGCACTAAACCATCTTATACCTTGGGTATTAGGTATGGGTCTAGCATAAGCTCTGAGTTCTTTTACTTCTTGAGATTTTACTAGAATATTATCATAAGATGCATCCTTCCACAAACCTTCTTTATGTATTACGCATTTATTGTCATCATGAGTATGATCTAAATCAAAATATACAATCTTATGGAAAATTATCGAAGGAGTTGCTAGGAGGGCATCTTGAGTTATATTAACTGCGGTTACATCATTTTGTAACAGTTCGATGTCTTGTATATCCGCACACAACACATTATTTGTAGCGTTGTTTTCCTTATCAACTATAGCAGAGTTGCTCTGTAATCCTAGAACAATTGGATTATGATTATTTTGCAATAGTAGTAGATCATCATCTATCACATTGCTCTCAACAACTCTATCACTATCGTCTGCTTGCTCTACTTCTTTTTTAGAGATAGAGTCATTATTATCTGCAATTCCTGCTAATTCTGGTAGTGAAAAATGATTGCCAATTTCATTTGCATCACATATACCACGGAGTATTTCGTAATAATCATCATTGCATACTTCTTCTTGAGGTATGCTGGTTAAAGCTATTATAGCTGTATCTTCAGTTATATTTGAAGTTGGAGATTCTCGCTGCTCTACAATGTCAAATCGTATATCAGAGACAAGGCACTGATCCTCCTCTAAACTATGAGCTAATGTATAAAAGATGTTATCGTGATCGTACATAAAGAGCTGATCTTAATAATTTTAAAACACCACTCGCACTGCATAGATCATATAGACTGATACTGCTATTCGTGTCAAGTTCATTTTGACATGACATAGTACCGTCTGATATGTTGAAAAATGATTATGTGACAAATGCAGAGATTATTGAAAGATCAATCAATTCATCTGGTCTTAGCGGACAGCAACTACCATCAGTTTTTAAAACTAGTTGATTCTCACGAATAATATCAATTTAATATATCAAAATTATCTCCAAACAATCTACAACAACGTTTTATTTGATGATTAATAGATAAGTATTTAAAATACTCTGATATGACGTTATATTAATACTAATAAATATTATATGCCTTTATATCTCATTATGTTATTAGATCATTGATATACAAGTCGAAAACCTATCAGATATTAGATTGAGAGGTCATTTTGCAAAACTATTAATTTTATTATGTAAAAGGTTAATAGTGTCATAGCCTATCTTCCATTATACTTTTAATGTTTTACACCTGTATTTTGCTACTAATTTATTGCTATGTGTTAAAAAATATTATAAAACCACATCTTATGGAAGCTGAAATCTTGAGAACATTGAGAGCTAGTTTAATGTTTATCATTGAAATTCTACTCAATTACACATATATCTGATAGTAGTTAGTGTGCACGAGAAATCAGATGCAGTAAATGGTCGTATTAGCTGAGTATTTTTGATTCATAAATTTTAATGGTGTAAGAAGTGAATAATTCTATCAATTATTTAAACGAGAGTAACGAGACAAATCCAATTAAAGAAGCATTAATTGCATGTAAGTCCATGGTCAAGTATGTCCTACTTTTTGGATTGACTCTTAATCTATTGGCACTCTGTACATCTGTATACTCCTTGCAGATTCTAGATAGGGTGTTGAGCACAGGCAATAGAGAAACTCTCAGTATGCTTAGCGTTGTTGTATTAATTGCGATGATTATGCAGGGATTGATACAAGGGGTGCGTGCTTTTGCAATGAGCAGGCTTGGAAGTTGGTTTGAAGTGCGTCTTTCTGAAGTAGTATTTGTTAATGCAATAAGATCATCTCTTAAATCGAGAGCGCAAGCTAATAGTCAACAATTACGCGATCTTCAAACAATTAAAACCTATATAATAAGCCCGGGACTCACTGCTATAATGGATATACCTTGGGCAGCAATATTTATAATAGTACTGTTTGTGCTTCATGTATGGATCGGCTTTATGGCTTTAGTGGGTGGCGTGATATTAGTTTTCGTTGGTTTTGTAGCAGATGCCTCTACTAAAAAGATGTTGGAAGTAAATAACGAAAACTTTATAAAAAGCATGCGTTATGTTGATCAAGCAACGAGAAATGCAGAAGTCATAGAAGTGATGGGTATGAGAGCTAATGTTATTGATTCATGGCAAGTACTAAATAATAAAGTACAAACGATGCAATCACTGACTAACGATAGACAAGCTGTCTTTGCAGAGGTCATACGTTTTTTAAGACAAATTTTGCAGAGTAGTATGTATTGTGTAGGCGCACTTCTAGTATTACATAATGAATTTTCTGCGGGAGCTATAATAGCAAGCTCCATATTAACTGGAAGAGCGCTCGCTCCATTTGAGGTAGCAATTAATTCATGGAAAGGGTATATCAATTGTAAAAAAGCTTATAATAGGCTAAAAACATCTTTTGCATCCAATCCATCTGAATTGAGTAAGATGTCACTACCTACTCCCGATGGAAATATAGACGTTGAAAATTTGTATTTCGCTTACCCCGGTAGCGCGAAGCATTTATTGAAAGGTATAAATTTTCAATTGAAGTCTGGTGAATTATTAGCAATAGTTGGTGCAAGTGGATCTGGTAAAACAACCTTATCTAAACTCATTGTGGGCGCATTGCAGCCGACTATAGGAGCGGTACGCGTAGATGGAGCAAGTCTAGCAGATTGGCGCAGACAAGAGTTAGGGCAGCACATAGGCTATCTTCCCCAAGAGATAGAATTATTTAATGGCACGATCAAGGAAAACATAGCAAGAATGAATGCTAATGCAGATCCGGAGAAAATCATAGAGGCTGCACAGCTCGCTGGTGTGCACAATTTGATATTGCAACTGCCAAACGCATATGACACAGAATTAGGTTTTGATGGCTCAGCATTGTCAGGAGGACAAAAACAACGTGTCGGATTAGCGCGCGCATTCTTCAATGATCCAAAAATACTAATTCTTGATGAACCAAACGCAAATCTCGATACTCAAGGTGATGCAGCACTTATGCTCGCACTTGAAATTGCTAAAGAAAAGAAAATAACAACTATAGTGATTTCTCATAGGACACAAGTCCTAAGCCTTGCAGATAAAATGATGGTTATGCAAGATGGACAGGCTGTAGCGTTTGGACCTACTAAAGAGGTTATGGAAAAGATGAATAAAACCACCCAACAACACTCTACACAATAAATTTAAAATTATATGTATATATTACAAATCAGATATATAAATAATTAGATAAAAAATATAAAAATACTTCGCATGATAATATTATGGACAACGAGATAAAAAAACTGGTGGAACACAAAGAAATGAGCACAAAAGATAGAATCTCAAACACCTTTCGTAATATCAGAAAGATTAATACTAAAAAGATTAGATCCGCTCTATCTGATAAAGCAAAAGAAGGTCATACATTGTTAAAAGGACATTATAAAGACAAATCATCGTTATTTTATGAATGGATTATAAAACAGCGCAAGCAGTTAAGTAATTTTAAAAGAGAATTGAAAGGATTCCTTTTTGCTACGACTCCTGAAGAAGCGCATTACAGAATAGAAGTAGCAAAAACAATAAAAAAACAACTTCATACCCCGATGCGTGTAGGTATGGTTGTAATATCAATTGGGTTCTCGCTTTTTGGGATTTGGGGAATGATCGCTCCTCTAGACACTGCATCGTATGCACCAGGATATATAGTACCAAGCGGATCTTCTAAAGCGATACAACATTTAGAAGGTGGAATGATAAAAGAGATTCTTGTGAAAGATGGCGATTATGTACTAAAAGATCAACCACTTATTATACTAGATTCAAAACGCGCACTAACAGAAAATCGTGTAGCATTATCTCATTTAAGAATATGCATAGCTGTGGAGAAGCGCCTTACAGCAGAGATCAATAATGATGACAAGATTGATTTTCATGATCCGATGCTAGATACAAAAGATAAAGTGGTACAGACAATTTTAAAAAATCAACAGATGCTTTTTGAAACAAAAAGTAAGCATTATAAAAAAGCTATTGAGACGTTGCAGAAAAAAGAAGATTCTTTAAGAGAAAATGTTCAAGCGCACCATGCCGTATTAAAATCTTATAAGGAACAGTTAAGACTCGTTGAAAAAGGGAAAAAAAATACAGAAATACTCTTCGCAAAAAAGCTTATTACTCAAAATGAGAGCATTCATGTGCAAACAACATTGCAGGATTTACTAGGAAGGATAGATGAAGTAGTTGCTAAAATTTCAGTTGCAGAAAACGAAATGTATTCCCTTGTCGCTCAAAAAAGAGCAACTGAACAAGAGCAATTATATAGAATACAAGATGAGTATAGCAAAAACCACGCATCATTACTTGAAATGCGTGGTAAATACGAACATACAAAAGATATTTTAGAACGTACTGTAATCAGAGCTCCAAGCGAGGGAACTATATTAAATCTTGCATATCATGCACCAGGTGGAGTGATTCATCCAAATGTAAAGATAATGGATATTATTCCAAAAGAAGAAGAGCTTATAGCAGAAGTTAAGGTATCGATAAGGGATATAGACAATATACATATTGGTTCAGATGTAAAAGTGAGTCTTGAAGCATATAAAGCGCGTCTTGTACCAAGAATAGATGGAAAAGTGATATATATCTCTGCAGACAAAATATTGTCTGATAGAATGACACCTAACTTTCAACCAGAATACTATATAGCTAAGATAAAAATAGATAGAGACATGATTGCTCATCTTACAACAAAAGTAGAGTTATACCCTGGGATGCCTGTGAATGCTTTCATTATAGTTGGAACCAGAAGTTTTATGCAGATTATGTTGAGTCCAATAATAGACAGTTTCCATAAAGCATTTAAGGAAGTATAGGTATTGCTAATCTATGATGTAAATTTATGCTAATAGTTACAATTCTGTGTAAGAATTGTCGCGCTATCTAAGTAGCAGAGGTTTGATTGTTGTCTACAATTTTTTGTATTATATTTTGCGATCAGTGAAGTGTATAGATGGAATTTTGTGAAAACAGATTTTTCACGTTACTAAATAAATTATTTTGGTAGATTATTCAGCTTAATAAATTGTTTGCTAAATAACATTTTCTAGTAGGTAAATGAGTAAAACAAAGCATATAATTTCTTCGTTATATACTTGGGATCAATATTTCATAACAATGGCTTACTTGGTTTCAATGAGAAGCAAAGATTTGAGTACTCGTGTTGGCGCAGTAATTGTTGGCTCTGATAACGAAGTAAGATCTACTGGGTATAATGGTCTACCACGCAATATTAACGACTGTTATGAGAGATATAAAGATAAAAACTTTAAGAGTCTAGCATCAAATCATGCTGAAGAAAGTGCAATTATAGCATGCGCCAGAATTGGCGTTCAAACCAAAGGATGTACTATATATACTACTTGGCAACCTTGCGCTATGTGCAGCAAAATAATTATTCAAGCTGGCATAGTGCGCGTTGTTTTCGACAAAAAATTCCCAGGCAATGATCCAACATTACAGGAAGATTGGGAGTATAGTATGCAGATATCATATGATATGTTACAAGAAGCTGGGATAGAGGTCGCATCCATAGATAAAGATCTTATAAAGATAGAAGGCTTGTATAAAACTCAAAAATTTGATCCATTTTATAGAGAATAGGTATTTATATAAATAGCAAGAGACACTATTTAATATTTTTATGATTATGATGGATATAAAATATATCAATGATATTTATGAAATTGCTATAATATAAACAAAGGTGCAATATATCATAATAAATATCTACTCCAATAAATATTTAATAATTTGATACTATTTTGTATAGTGTTTAAAGAGTGTGTATATGCATCTAAAAGAGAGTAACTAAATCTTTTTAAAGCAAAAAATCATAGATATCCTATTATATCTCTCTATTATTTACTCTTTTGTATTAGCATTACAAATCTTTTTGTAAACTTTATATTTTTACCATCTCTTAACCAAAATCAACAATACCATACATGCAAAGCATGATTTTCTTTATGCGCTATATATATAAATAGTAGTTTGTATTTTATATAAGCTTCACTCCTAATCCCAATTATTCAAATAGATAATCAAATAAAATTATAGGTCATAGGTCAACTTTCTATATCCCAGATCAAATCTTGACATAGAAGATATATGATCATCAATATTTAAAAAATATTATTCTTGCTTAAAAGGAACGAATTTTATATAATCAAATTCTCTTTGTAGGGATGGATGACCGAGTGGTTTAAGGTACCGGTCTTGAAAATCGGCGTGCGTTTTGGCGTACCGTGAGTTCGAATCTCACTCCATCCGCCAAAATTTTTTGTCGCATTTCTCTCGCTTTTGTGGTTATTTTAGTACCACTAAACCCAATGATATTTATAAGCTTTTCAAGCTTTTTATCTAGCATTATAAATAATATATTTGCTTTTTCTAAAATCGATTCTCTATTTTACTTCATCTCTCTATAACATATGCTAATATTATGATCTTTTTGTAATTTGATACAAATATTTTGATCGTAAGCATATCCCAAAACTATTTATTTACCTGTATTTTAAATGGTAATTGCTTTTTGGGTATTCATTTTTTAGAGAACATAGTAATGCTATAGATTCGAAACAAAAAATGAGGTAAACACAAATACTGTTAAATCAGATTAAATTAGCATTGCTAGTAAAAACATGCTAAATTTGTGGATATTATGTATAAAACTAACTGAGTATTTAAAATGACTACTTTAAACTTTAAAATCATCAATCATACTTCACCT
>NZ_JAJBJC010000277.1 GCF_021811825.1 Candidatus Anadelfobacter sociabilis
TGATCTCAACCCAATGGAGAAAAAATGGGCTCACGCAAAACGCATTCGTCGTACCAAAAATTGTTCTATAGATGAAATATTTAATACTTATTTAATATAACTCTTTTATACTGTTTTAGATATAACATGCATGAGACATTGTTAATATTTTTCTTTAATTTTGTGACTAAAGTTACGCTGTTTGCTAAAAGTTTATTAAACAATTTTTTGATATATGGTTTTTTATATAATCACTTACTAGCATTGTTTTGATCTTTTTTACTTGTATCTTTACAAAGAATAGTTGTAGTTTTACAAAGCAGATTCTACGCATTTTACAAAAATGAATTAAAGTAAGTTTATTACAACAATAAATGGCTCATTATCGATCTAATATAGTTGTAGTAATATGATTCTACGCAATAAGTTCGTTCTTTCATATCGCAGCTAATAATAGCAATATTTAAAATAGGATATTATTAGAGTAGTGATAAGATGCTAATATCACTATTATTTCTAAAGGAGTTAATATAGTTTTTTATTTCTTCTTATGGCACTATCTACTTATCAAATGCTTTTTATACTAAGACTCAAATCTCTCGAATATTAAAATCATCGATATCGCGTACAACTTTATACATTTTACTGTAGTGACCTTTAAAATAGGAATAATCAGTAGTAAAAAGCTGCACTTATATCAAATTTGTAAATAGAATATAACACTCTTGATTATGGGTGTATAACTCACATTTCCATGAGGATAAAAGATAGTCAAGATCATGGCGGCTGCTATTGGGAATATCCTACACTTACCACAGATCTCAATCTAATAAATACACACTGAAGCAAAAGATATCCCGCGTCTAACAGTACTTTTATGGTATTTAGTGATAGTACAAAAAAAGTTATACATTTATATGAAGTTTTTTATGAATTTTTTATAAATTTACTACTGACAGAGTGTGCAATCGTCTTGTGGAGCTCTTGAGACGTTTAGTGGTAGTTCCATTTGTTGTGCATCATAAGATTTATAACCCTTATGGTTATAAGAAACG
>NZ_JAJBJC010000101.1 GCF_021811825.1 Candidatus Anadelfobacter sociabilis
TTGCCCCAAAGAGTAATAGAGAGTGTTGAGGAAACGAAGGAAAAACCTATGCAAATGATTTTTTAGAGTGTTAATTAGAAGAGATATATGCTATAGTACACAAATGGTATTTAACTAATCCGTGGCGCCGCCTATGTAGCACAAAAATTATGAATTATCTCATTATATCAAGGAGCGGTGCTGCAAGGGGGAAACAAAGATATAGATGCAAGAATTGCGATTATCTGTTTGCTGAATGTGATAAATGAGATGGAGATGAAGAAGATGATACTGGAAAGAGCAATATCAGAAGAACTTGATTATCGCATTCAAACACGAGAGGCATGAGAAGAGTAAAGATGGTAACTATCGTAACTGTTATGACAGCAAGAAGCTGTTGACAGATAACGGAGAGCTAGAAATTGAGAAGCAAAGAGATATGGATAGAAGTTTTGCTCCTACGCTTATCCAAAAGCGACAAAAGTACTTTTAAATTATTTGATCAGCAAATACCATCAACGAACTCAAGTGGTACGAGTGTCATGAGCATATAATAGCACATTGAAGAGATGTATAATTTAAATGTCAGCCCCCAGAGCTCGTATCCAATGTAACAGATGCGGTAATAGATGAAGTTAGAAGTTGGCAGGGTCACCAATTAGAGGCCATTTATCCAATGCTATCTCTTGATGCTATGGTTGAAAACATATAATTAACAAGAGCTTATAATAGTGATTGGAGTTAATATGCATGGTAACAATGATGTTTTAGGCTTGATGGCTATGTGACTGAGGGTGCTAAATTCTAGTTATCCATCCTGAGAACAGAAGGCATAAGGGTGTTAAAGTTATACTGATAGCTTGCTGTGATGGCCTTAGTGGATTCCCCTATACTATTAATGCTACATTCCATAGAACCATAGCACAGCTATGCATAGTACATATGCTAAGAGACAGTCTGAATTTTGTGCAATGGAAAGACTGCAAAGTTATTGCTTTCTGATTTATGGAAGATCTATAGCTAAAGCAACAGTTGCAATAGCCGAACGGACTTTATTAGCATTCAAAGAAAATGGAGCAATCAATATCCAACAATTGCTGATATTTGGAGTCATAATTGGCAGGGAATCATTCCGTTTCTGAGTTTTCCAGATTACATTCGTAAGGCAATTTATACTACCAATACCATTGAAGCCATTAACCGGCAGGTCAAGAAAGTTATGAAACAGGGGGGCCCCTCATCAATGATGAGGTTATTTTAAATTAGTATTTTTGGTATTCCAAAATGCGAGGAAAAATCCATAATGGCGAAGAGGATTGGGCTCTAGCTCTCAATCAATTCCACATCTTGTTTCCTGACAGATCTAGAGCTTAAAATTCAACTTACACACTTAACGCTACATGCCTTATTGGAATTTTATAGAAGAACAGAATAATTTTATATCTATCTTTAGCTAACATCCAACAAATTCTGCATTTATCTCATCTTCATACTTTTTAGCACACTTGATATAATCAACATCTGTTTCATTTTTCATAAATTCACTATAGGCGATCCTATAAGCCTCAATTAACGGCTCAAAATACGCTGAATTATGGTACTTCGTCATTCGTGACATCTTCCCTCTTGCGTTTGGGGTTCGCGGTTCCTACTATCCTATCTAACAAAAAGATCACTATTTATAAAAGATTCTACTTCTTTCATAGTTTTCATAGCAAGACCTAATCTTGTATATATTGTTCTATCCTTTAATACACGATCGAAGCCAAGACTCTCAAACAGAAAATCAAAACCAGATCAATAACAAAATGAGCAGCATACTTACAGCTCGTCATATAGTCCCAACCTACCCGCTTTGGTAATAAGTCAGAGGGCTTGTCGGACGATAATATCTGCAACCCCTTTTTATCAGAGAGTGAAAACAACAATGAGGCTATATTATGGCGCAGCGGCAAACATTCCGCCTCAAAAACCTGGTCTAAACACCGATGAATTTGTGTATTCATGGTTTATTCCAATATGTCCAACTATTCCATCCATTTAATGTTTATACCGTGATCATAAATATGACGCCTCACCATGTCAAATGTTATCATATGCTGTAGTTACTTGAGATCCAGTTAACTCCAATAAATGTATATAGTATCCACCTGCTGAACCACATCTATCATCTACTATCAAAATTTGCTTATTAGTTAATTTTCTATCCTCTAATATATAGCCTTTAACACCTATTTTTAGCATGCCCCTTATTATTTAAGTAATATATATTCATTATTGAATATAACAGTTCCAACATCATTAAGCCTTTCCAGATAAAAATGTCTCGCATATGAATGATGTAAGCCATTAATAGATCCATGCAATTCTGAATTGCTTAAGCCCATCTTCACTTCTATAAACACCAGATCTAGGTTTACCTATTTCTTCATAATTTTTTCCAATCCACCTTTCACCAAGCTCTATGGCCTCAGATAAATCTATTAGAGCTAGTAAAATCACTATGCTTTGTATTTATATCCATTTCTGCAATAGCCTCTTGAAATATTTTCTCTTTATCATCATCAACATCCTCGCACCACCAGAAGGAGCTACCAGATTCTGATCAAGCGTACTACCAACACTCACCATCCACCGCTTGGAGCATTCTTTGCAAGCCAAACTACTGTATCCTTTGTGTACAAAGCTGCATTACATAGGTAATCTCTAAAACCTTTTATCTCATAAATTTTTACCTTTACCCTTTCTTTTGCCTCTTTACTTAGAGGTTCTTAGAATAAAACTGATGCGCTAGTAAATACATCTTAGCTAAAAAGATTATCCAATTTAGTTGGTAGATCAAAAAGCTGTTGGTTATGAGGTGGATCTTGGTAGATATCAGAGCTTTGCTCTGTATTTTGCCATCTATTGTCCTCACCACTTGGCAGATTAATTAAATCAAAAAAATCACTATCTCCCATACATGTCTAAACAAAAACGTTAATAAATTTGCATATAAAATTAAACTTCATCATTCACATCACAAACAAAATTCACCCCTGTATAAAGAGATGCCCAAACATTCGACAAATCATATAAGCTATAAACAATTGGCAGCACACTTGTTTTGGAGAAAATGTTCAGCTTCTTTTATTCCATTATCTAATGTGCTATACCACATCAACCTTGCTTCCTCGCCATCTTTCTTAGCCATAGTGGCAAATTTGAGTAAATACTCTTTTATCCAGAAATCTTCCAAATTTGGTTCGGTAGAGTTTAATCCATCATTACAAGCTTTTTTGAGCGCAATCCTGTATTCATTATCATTTACACCTTCTCTCAAGGCAAGTAAATAACGAGTTTACTCTAGTGTTACTGCTAAACACGAAAACTCTTTAACAATTTGGCTTCCAAAATAGTATATCCATAAACCTTGAGGTAAAAGCTAAAGAGCAAAGAGAATGATAAAATCCATTCACTATAGGATAATATATTCACCATTATATTCTTTCTGTCAATCTCTTGTAAATCTTATGCAAAAATTTTGAGCGAATACGAACAAATATAGCAAATATAAAATTTTATGGTTTTTAAAAGCTTTTTTTGCTGCACTAAATCTTTATATGATTTACTATATATTCATAAATATCGCACATATTTTCATATCGGTCAAAATTATAGAGTCAGTGAAAGTATAGTACATGAAACGGCAAAGTGGATAGCGGAGCTGAAATAATAATATACTAAGATATGTCGAGATTTATTCGATTCATAAATAGATAGCTGAGAGAAGAACTAAAGCCTTCATGTGGATATCAAGTTTATCGTTGAATTATTATATTGCTATTTGCTTAAAATGGTTGATTTATCAAATCATTGCTCGATTAAATTTTGCCATTTATAGAAAATATCTCGTCTGTGCTCTTTATGTTTTTTTGATCTATTTTCATGAGATAACGGTAGTTTTTAGAAGTTTTTAGGATATATGGAGAGTGTATATTTCTTTCTGTTTTTAGGTTTTATATTAAGTTTAAAATTTTGATATAAGCAGATCTTTGATTAATTATAAAAATCTCATAGAGAATCCATAATTGTAACTCTAGGTCCGCGCATATCATAATACCAAAGGCTTCTACTACGATGATCTAGAATTTTTTTAAAAGATTATCATTGTTTCTCACCACTTTTCCATTTTTAATAATTTTATTCTAAAAGGTTGTGTAGAACACACATATCGTGACTAACATTTGTGATTGTTTGGCT
>NZ_JAJBJC010000278.1 GCF_021811825.1 Candidatus Anadelfobacter sociabilis
TCACAGGTGTTAGGCGATACCTCAATATATTCCATTTTACCACTTCATTTAAAATACATGTAAATACACTCTAACTCATATTTTATATTTGCTGCTAAAAGTGAGGATTCAAATCAGGAGAATATGGAGGCAAGTAAAGCAAAGTATGACCAGCATTTTTTATCAAATCTTGCATTTCTTTGCCTTTGTGGAAAGATGCATTATCCATAACAATCACGCTTTTTGCAGGTAACTTAGGCAATAAAATATGCTTCACCCAAGATGTAAAAACAGCAGTGTTTACAGAGCCTACAATCAGACCAGCTGCAATCAAAGTCTTTCCTATTAATGCTCCTATTGCATTTGTCTTTCCTTTTGCGCCCCAATCATGAGTGCCATAACAACGCTCTCCCTTCAATGAATATCCGTGTGTTTTGGGCATATCGTGCCCAAAACCACTTTCGTCTATGTAAGCTATTGTTTTTTCATTACTCTCTAATTCCTTAATCTTTTGGCAAAACATAGATCTTTTTACGCGAGCCGCTTTTGGATGATTTAGAGTTTTTTTTATATGTCACAGATAATCGCTTCATTGCATCTTGAATTCCGGTTCTACTGGCGCGCAATCTCTCTGCTCTTTCATATCCGTACGAGTCTGGATATCTTTTAATATCTTCTATTAGCGCTTCTTTGTTGATTGTTTTCCATGGCTTATTTCTTTTGGACTTCGGCATTATCTCCTTTTTCCATCTAGATAGCGTTCTAATTGAAACAAGGTATTTCCTTTCTATTTCTTCATACTTCATACCAGATTCATTTAGCTTCATTATTTTCTTTCTGAATTGTATTGGATAAGTCATTTTTCTTCTCTTTTGTTCAATGACTTAATAATAGCAAAATTCATGCCATTTTACAACGTTTTAGCTATATCAAAAAGGTGATTTCTATCAGCATAGTAACATTCGATCTAGGTCATGGTGAAGATTACATATACCGTGGTTCAACAAACTTCATAGGTATGAATAAACACGATGAACTACAACTAAGTACTAT
>NZ_JAJBJC010000279.1 GCF_021811825.1 Candidatus Anadelfobacter sociabilis
AATATTAATTTGTACTAATCTTAATAAGTATGAAGCTCATATTTTTGCTATTGGTTTTTGTTGCTTGTGTATACGCTGGTGAAAAGAAATGTAGAGTTCTCAGTTTCAGTTCAGGAATTGAAAAGGTTCCCTATCAAGTTGGTGCACTTAAAGCAATTATTGAAAGGAATGACCCTGAAGATGTTCAATATGATGTTATTTCTGGAGTTTCATTTGGAGCTTTCAATGCTGCTATTGCCGCAGTTCATGGAAAGGGCAAAGAAAAGGAAATGATTGAAGAATTAGAAGGTATTTGGAACAATACAGCCAAAATGTCTGTGTATCAGAACTGGATGGGATTCCAAGTAGAAGGAGTACTATTTAAGGGTGGCCTTTGGGACAGCTCTCCTTGGGAGACATACCTAAAGAATATTATAAATGGAAGAAATGCGAGCAGACTTATGACACTTGGAGCTGTTAATGTTGCTACTGGAGAATATACTGATTTAACAGAAAAGATGGCTAAGGATCAATTACATGAAGCTGTATTTGCAGCTAGTGCTGTAAATATTTATTTCCCACCAGCATCAGCATTTGGCAAAGAATGGATGGACGGATCTGGAGTTTGGCCTATTGAGGTTATTGGACCTATTAATAGATGACTTAAAATGGGATTTGAAGAATCTGATATTGTTGTAGATGTGTTAATGACTTATTCTGATGTGCTACCAAAAAGAAATGCAACAAACGATACAACAATACCTAGCGCAATTAGATACTTTGAGATAGCAAATTTCTATTCTGGAGTAAATGGAATTGCTAGAGCAATGGCAGGATTTAAAGATGCAACATTTAGATACTGAATGAATCCTCAAGATAAGCCTCTTCCTTCTTCATGGTTCCCCTTATCTTCTTTAAAAATTTAATGCAGTTTTAGGTTGCGTTATCTTCTGAAATCTTGATTCCAACATATTACTTTTACAGTAATATTACTGGTTCAGGTTTGAGCAATAAATAGTTATAATCTCTG
>NZ_JAJBJC010000280.1 GCF_021811825.1 Candidatus Anadelfobacter sociabilis
ATTGCCATAATTAATGTAAAAACTGCACCTTTAAGACTTCCAGCTTTGAAATGGTTAATTACGTATTCAAGAGGGAATCAAGTATAATGAAATATTAGGCCTCAAGTACTTTTATCTATTTTATTTGAATGTTTATCGATAACTTGGTTATCGACTTTTTCAGAATCTTTATTCATTCCTCTTAGAAGTTCAAAATTTTGTTCTGTCTTAGGAGATAACTCCTGATCCTTAATATTTAAATTTCTAACTGTTTCAAGCTCTTCTATATCTATTTTAATAATGTCTCCTTTGTTCTTTGCAAGATTATCTTCTTTATTAACAATAGTTATTTAAATTAGAAGATATCAATATTTAAATTGCAGATATAAAATCAGCTTTTATTAAAAAGAATACACTCTTATTCATCTTAAATTTTTATTAACAATTTAGGCTTTAATTTTATGAATATCTTTATAGAATAAATTTTATAAATAATTAGCAATAAAATTATCAATAAAAAGCTAAAAAGTATGTTTAATATTAAGATATTTATTGCATATGCATAGTGAAAAGCCTTTTCAATTAAAAACATATTTTATTATTTATTAAATTTAAAACTTTGGTTTTTAATTTAGAATTATTAAATATTTTACTAATCTATGCCTAAAATATCTATATTTGCTTGAAATCAAAAATTTAAATACAAATTAAAAATACACTCTTAAAACTATCATTATGTAGTTTATTTATACATATTAACCTATTATAATATCTTACTAGATAACTGCTTCTTCATTGTACTAAAGAATGAACTCTCAGTTTCAAAATTCTTTGAGAAAGCTGATTGTATCGGAAGAATATTAGGCTTTTCTCTCTAAATTTGCGGATATTTATGATTTTAAGTGTTTCAAATGTATTTTATTAGGTACTAAAAATTATTTTAAGTAAAAATAGTTATATAAAAATGTATTTCTAATGTTAATCATTTTAAAGCTCTTTATTTTCATATTAGACTCCAC
>NZ_JAJBJC010000044.1 GCF_021811825.1 Candidatus Anadelfobacter sociabilis
CTCCATCAGCCTCGCTTTTAAAAGCTTCAAATTTAAATGGCTTTGATTGTACTGTATTATATATAAAACAAATCAGCATAGTAAGTATAGGGCTTAAAAGTATCCATTTCTTTAGATTTATTTCTGCTTGCGTTATTGCCATTATTGAATTCTCTAAAAAGATTTATTGCATTATAACTATCTATAACGTTTTTTCAACATACTAAAATTTATCCATCAGCGTCAATACATTCGCCAGCTTTTTTTATTCCATTCGTCGCCCTTAGTATAATCTTTCTTCACTCCAAGACCTCTATAGTACATAAAGCCCAACCTACTTTGCGCAGGGGAAGATCCTCGCTCCCCTGCTTTAGTATACCACTCCGCAGCTTTGGTGTAATCTTGCTTCACTCCATAGCCATTATCGTACATCGAGCCAAGGCTATATTGCGCATCAGCATGTCCTTGCTCTGCTGCTTTTGCATAGCACTCTACAGCTTTAGTGTAGTCTTGCTTCACTCCAATACCCATGAAGTACATTATACCCATACTATATTGCGCATCAGCATACCCCTGCTCAGCAGATTTGGTATACCATTCAAATGCCTTAGCGCGATCTTGTTTGGTTCCAAGGCCAACGTAGTACATATCGCCAAGATTATACTGCCCCACAGCATCTCCTTGCTCAGCAGATTTGGTAAATAGCTCTAGGGCTGTGGTGTAATTTTGTTTTACTGACAAACCTTTTAGATATAGTATACCCAATTCGCATTGAGCTTTTGCATCACCTCGTTCAGCTTTGGAGATTAGTGCTGATATCTCTTGCTGTTTTAGTAATGCTTCTTTTGTTTTATTTTCTAGTCCTGATGCTTAGTAGGTATGACAAGATAAAAAAAGCAGCGCGAGTAGTAATGCAATGAGTATAGTATACTTCTTCATATGAGAGCCTCATGATAAAATACACTACCTTTAAATATAGGTTTTTTAGACTTTGTCTAGAGAGATTTTTGTAGCACTACTCGTAAATACTTTCGCGTCAAGGCTTTTATAAGATGATGAAACATATATTACAACTTATGCAGTTTGCGCTAATGCTAAGCTAGATACGCCAAGAAATCATCTGACAAAAATAGAGACAAACAGGAGGGTGGGGGTTGTATAATCACTTGAGGCATAATTCATATACCAAGCTTATTAAAAAGGTCTTATCTAAAGATACATCAAAATTTTCGAAGCATGTTATTGATCTTCTTTCACACGCTAATAATGTTTACAGTATAACAAGTAACAATGGCAATGAATTTTCTGCACATGGGGAGATATATAACTCGCTGGGTATAGATTATTACATCCATATGCGAGAAAAAATAGAAGAGAGAATTTAAACAGACCTTTGAGGCAATATATACCTAGAGGTAGCATATTAAACAATTTTGATGATGGTACTCATTGCAAAAAATACAGGAGAAATTGCACAATAAACCAATGAAAGTTCTTGGATCGCCCACGGAAGATGATCAAAAATATCATGCAGCGTCCTATTCGCAAGCTTATTTTGCCGTTTGAGTAAAATATTAATGATAATAGTAAAAGTATCTTAACCATCCGCGACATCAATCATAGAAGCGATTTTTTCAAAATCACGTATAGATATTTCTTCTGGTCTAATATTAGGGTTTGCTTCTAAATATTTGATTAGTTGAGGATTTTTTAGTGATATCATTTTTAAAGAATTTTTTAATTTCTTTCTACGCATTTTGAATGCAGCTTCGCATACACACATCAGCTGCTTCTTACTACATCCTAATGAAATTCCGTATTTAGGTTTTATATGCATTACAGCCGATTTCACTTTTGGCACGGGCCAAAAAACTTCTGGCGGTATTGTAAAAAGTTTTTCTACATTACACAACCATTGTATCAAAACACTGAATAATCCATATGCTTTAGTTTTAGGATATGCGATTAATCTATCCGCAACCTCTAATTGTAGCATCACAGTAATGCTAGCAATCTTCAATGTACGCGCGTCATTGCCACCACACATAACTTTGTATATCATGTCTAACCACTGAGTGATAAGACGAGTGCCTATATTGTAGGGTAAATTTGCTATTATTGCTATCTCAGATAATTGATATTTGTATGTTATATCATTAATGTAATCATTATTCAATAAATCAAATTTTAACGCATCTGCAAATACAATATTAAGTCTATTATTGCTATACCCTCTCAATTGATCTAGAACATTTTTAAATTGTACATCTTTTTCTATAGCTATAATAGCATTGGCATCACTAAACTTAAGAATAGATCTCGTAAGCGTACCAACGCCAGCTCCAACATCTATGACAAGTTTATCTCTCAAATTTCCAACAGATTTTACAATTTTATCTGTTATCGATTGGTCTATAACATAATTCTGTCCCAAACTTTTTTTTGCACTAAAATTGTTATCTTTTATCAATCTCTTGATTGATGGCAATGTATTATCAAATAAATTGTTCATTCTTTTTGTATCTATACACTGGTATTACACTAATCATCATGATCAATTTTGTTATAATCTATATTATTTGCTAATGGATGTTGCTTCATTGCATTCTTTGCCATTTTAGAACATATTTTTGTATATATTTGTGTAGAATTAATGCTTGAGTGTCCCATTAATTCCTGTATCACCCTTATATTTGCTCCATATTGCAACATATGCGTCGCAAATGAATGCCTTATCTTATGCGGAGATAAAGTTGTTGGATCAATATTACTTTTTATCGCAAGCTGTTTTAAAATTTGCCCAAATCTTTGTCTCGTAATATGTCTGACACATCCATTTTTATCTAATGATGGAAAAAGCCAATTACTCTGTTTTTTTAATTTTTGCAAAAAAACAGTACGCAGATCTAAGTATTTAATCAATTTATGTATTATCTCTTCTCCTAGAATCACCATTCGCTCCTTACCTCCCTTCCCTTTGATAAACATAGAATTTTCTATATGATTTATATGCTTATTATATTTTAATGCTTCAACTTTTAGCGTTACCAATTCTGATATACGCATACCAGTTGCATATAACATTTCTAGCATCGCACTGTTACGCATTCCTTCTGCACTAATATCTTTTTGAGCAACATCAAGTAATATCGTAATATTTTTCTCAGATAGTGATTTTGGTAGAGAATTAATTTTTTTAGGTAATGAGAGCAGTGTCGCTGGATTATCACGCCTAATTCCCTCACTTAACAAAAATATAAATAGTTGCTTTATAGAAGAGATTTTGCGCGCGATACTACTATCTGAGAACTTTTTATTGTTAAGATGCTCGATATAGCTAACAATATCGTTGTACTGTGATTGTGCAATATCAATATTTTTATCATAAAAAAATTTCAACATTTGTTCCAAATCAATTCTATAAGATTCAAGTGTATTTTTTGATGCACATCTCTCTGCAACCATAGATTCTAAAAACATCTCTATATATGTATGATTTTGTACATTCACATCGTTTAAAGAAAACATCTTAAGTTTTTTATTTAATACAAATAGTTTATTGCTTCAACGTAGATTATAGTATAGATTTCGCGTTGAGTTAAATGTTTTTCAACTATTAGTTAAAATGAATGGGTTTATGGAAATCGATAAGTCTGAGCATACATATAAATACAAGTCAGAATTCCTCAAAATACTAGATGAGCGTGGTTTTATAAAGCAATGTACTAACACATCAGCACTTGATACATACTTAAGCAATCCAAAAAAACAGGAATGCATTGGATATATAGGATTTGATTGCACAGCAAAATCACTTCATGTCGGAAGCTTATTGCAAATTATGCTCCTAAGATTGTTTCAAAAATGCGGGCATACACCAATTATCCTTATGGGAAGTGCTACAACTCGAATAGGCGATCCATCTGATAAAACTGAAATGCGCAGTATGCTCTCTGATGACGAGATTGAGAAGAACAAAGAGTCTATCAAGACTATTTTTGAGAAATTTTTAGATTTTTCAGATAATTGCTCTAATAAACCGATTATGGTTGACAATGCAGACTGGCTTAAAGAATTAAAGTACTTAGATTTTCTTCGAGACTATGGTACACATTTTACGATCAACAGGATGCTGACATTTGATAGTGTAAAAATACGTCTCGAGCGGGCGCAACCACTTACTTTTTTGGAATTTAATTATATGCTTTTGCAAGCATATGATTTTGTTGAACTGAATAAAAGACATAACTGCGCGCTTCAATTTGGTGGATCTGATCAATGGGGAAATATAGTCAATGGCGTCGATTTAGGGCGTCGTCTTGGGAGGGAGTTATATGGTATTACTACTAATATAATTGAAAATAGCGAAGGAAAGAAGATGGGTAAAACTGCACAAGGCGCTGTTTGGCTCAATTCTAGCGCAGCAGATCCATATCAGAGCGATACGCTGCATCCGCATCGGTATTGGCAATTTTGGCGTAACACTAATGATAATGATGTTATAAAATTTTTAAAGATTTATACGGATTTGCCAATAGACAAAATACGACAATATGAATCCCTAGAAGGTGAACAGTTAAATGAGGCTAAAATCCTTTTATCTGATGAAGCAACAAAATTGTGTCATGGAGATGGGGCTTTAGAAAAAGTGCGAACGATGCTGAATAATTATGAGCTTTCTTATCTTAGATCACACTCAAAAGAAAAGCACACAGTTACTATGGATGAACTTGAAACTGGTATAATGCTCTACAAACTGTTAGTAAGGGTTAATCTATGCAAATCTGGAAATGAAGCAAAAGATCTTATCATGAATGGTGGAATCGAAATGAATGGTAAACGCACAATAGATCCTTATTATTTGATACAGGAAGATGATTTTCAATATGGTGAAGGATTAGTACTTATGAAGGGTAAGAAAGGAAAGAATATGGAGTGGGCTGTAGTTAAGTATCATAAGGTAATTAAAGTAATGGGTGTTTTGTGAAAACTACGATAGTAATTCCAGCTAGGCTCGCATCAGTGCGATTGCCAAACAAGCCACTAGTCATAATAGGAAAAAAGCCTATGGTAGTTCTGGTTGCAGAGCAGGCCAAACGCGCTGATATTGGAGATGTTTTTATTGCGTGCTGTGGAAAAGAAATTGCTCACATTATCAAGGATTATGGGTTTAACTATATCATTACAGATCCATTACTTCAATCTGGAACAGATAGAGTATTTCATGCTATAAAATTATTAGAAAAAAACAATAATAATCAGTATGATTTCATAATTAACGTACAAGGTGATATGCCATTTATAAAGCCTGATATAATCAAAAAAACATTATATGCGCTACAAATGGATAATACAGGTGATATAGCAACTCCAATTACTAATATTTTTAATGATGAAGAAATGCAAGATCCAAATGTGGTAAAAGCAATAGTTTCAGATGTAAATAAACATGCATTATACTTTACAAGATCTCCTGTTATCAGCTCATATAAGCACCTAGGCGTATATGCATATAGAAAAAATAGCTTACAAAAATTCGTTGATTTACCATCAAGTATTTTAGAAAAAGCAGAGCGCCTAGAACAATTGAGGGCATTAGAAAATGGCATGAAGATTGTAACTACACTAGTAGCAGATGACACAATTTCTGTAGATACTGCAAAAGATTTAGATAGAGCACGTAAATTTTTAGGAAGTTCTTAGATCTTGCATATTACATATGCTTTTTACACAAATATATTGATAGAAAGTTGTTTATATTGTATCAATAATTAAGGTAAGAGAGATTAATTTCTTGCAGATTTTTTGTAATTTTATTATTTTTTCTTTTGAGCTAGTGGATTAGTTACATTTTATTAGGACTCATATGTATGTTAGATTAGCTGAATTATTATTAATTCTTATACTTTTTTTATTATTTTTTGGATCTGGTAAATTACCAAAAGTAATGGGCGAGTTGGGGCGTGGCATTAGAACGTTGAGAAAGGGATTAGATTCGAATAATGACAGCCACAGTCAGGAATACGATAAAGACGATAAATCCTACATAAAGGATCATCAAAAGAAGACGAAAAAGATAAAAGATGTTGAAATTATCGAAAATATTATAAAAACACCTCAATCTAATAACAATAAAAACACCTTATCTTCTCAATCATCACAAAATAGTATAAAAAAAAATAATACTTTGATAAAACAAAATCACAAAACTGTGAAAAATAATACAAAAACTAAAGGAGTGCGTATACGCTCCACAGATAATATGATAGATGGTGATATGAAAGATATATCAAAGGTGGATAATAATCGTAATAAAGTTTTACATAAAAATAAAAAACTTTAATTTGTCGTTACATATACTTAAGATCTCACAACAATAGCTGTACTAAATATTTATAAATGATATTATTTACCAAAGCTAAACCACTATTTTATAATAAAAAATATTTAGCTATATGCATAATGTAAGTAAATTAATTCTTGGTATAGAGAGTAGTTGCGATGAAACTGCTTTAGCTATAGTAGATGATAGTGGAGACATTTTATGCCAAAAGTTATTTAGTCAAATTGCACTACATTCTCCTCATGGCGGAGTAGTTCCAGAAATCGCCGCTAGGAGTCATGCAGGTATAATACATAAATTATTCTATGAGCTAATTGATGAATATGAAAGTAATATCGGTTATTTTGATATAGATTTACTTAAAGCTATAGCAGTTACAGCTGGTCCAGGTTTAATAGGAGGAATCATCGTTGGTGTGATGTTTGCTAAAGGGCTTGCAGCAGTACTTCAAAAACCGTGTATACCAATAAATCATCTAGCTGGTCATGCGCTTACCCCACGCATAACTGAAAATTGTATTCATTTCCCGTATTTATTGTTACTTATATCTGGTGGTCATTGTCAAATATTGATTGTTCATAACCCAATAAAGTACGAAGTACTTGGTAGAACTAGAGATGATTCTGTAGGAGAGACTTTTGATAAAGTAGCAAAAATGTTAGGCTTAGGCTATCCGGGCGGACCTATAATAGAAAAATATGCAGTGCATGGAAATAGCAATGCCATCATATTGCCAAAACCATTAATAAAAAATCACGATAGTTGTGAATTTTCATTTTCTGGATTAAAAACAGCAATTTATCGTCATATTGATGATGCAAAATTTTATGAGACATTTTGTGAGCAATATATAAAAGATATGTGCGCATCATTTCAACGCACCGTAGCTGAGATTCTAGCTAATAGGACTAACAATGCAATTAAGATTGCTAATAACAAAACTGATTATCAAATCAGTGCTATTGTAGCTAGTGGAGGAGTATCTGCTAATTGTTATATACGCAATGCATTAGAAGAAACAGCTAAATGTAAGGGTATGAATTTTTTTGCACCACCAATTCCTCTTTGTACAGATAATGCTGTGATGATAGCGTGGGCAGCACACGAAATCATCAAATTTAATCCAAAAATACTTACAAACGCATCTTTAAGCTTCACTCCTCGTTCAAGGTGGGACCTAGAACATTTAGAAAGTACAAACATTATTAGTTAACCTCAATATTGACTATTATTCATTTTTTTCAATCTTTTTTGTTTAATTTTTAAATAACATTGATACATCAATGCGTGATAAAACTAAAAGACAAAGAACATTTTCACGCAGAGTATTTTTGCTAGGTGGATTAAAATTTTCACTTTTAAGTCTTATACTTGGACGATTTTTTTATTTGCAGATCTACAATTCCCATAAATATCTAAAATTATCAGAAAATAATATAACTAAAATTGATCTCATACCACCTAAACGGGGCATGATATACGATCGCAATGGTATAATATTAGCTGATAATTATCGCACTTATAGTGCCGTTCTTAAAGCTGATTCTGGTGATGACATATATAATGTTGTAGAAAAAGTTGAAACCATATTAAAACGTAAAGTAGCATTCACAACTCAATATTATTTTCAATACAAAAAATTAACTAAAAACAACTTCAAATCTGACATCTTAATTGAAGAGAACTTAACTTGGTTAGATATAAGTAAATTAGAACTAGCTTTCATCGGATTAAAATATAAAGGATTTGAAATAAAAGAATACCATAAGAGAAGATATTTATATCCTAGTTTATTAAGTCATATATTGGGTTATGTATCACAACCTACAATAAAAGATATTGACAGTTTTAAAATTGCAGTAAATAAAAATTTTGATATAGGAAGAAATGGCATAGAAAAAACATTCGATAAAGAACTTCAAGGAGAAGCGAGTGAAAAGAAATTTATAGTTGATGCATTTGGAAAAAAAATAAAAGAAATCTCATATTACAAAGGGAAAGAAGGCAAATCACTAACACTTACTCTAGATGTAAATATACAACAAAGTATAGAGCAAATCATGGAGAATCGAGTCGGTTCTGTTGTCTTAATAAAACCTCATACTGGAGAAATCATTGCGCTATATTCTTCTCCAAACTACAATTCGAATCTTTTTACCAATGGCATTAAAAAACAAGAATGGAATAACATAATTCTTGACCAAAACAAACCTATGCTTAATAGAGCAATTACAGCACTTTATGCACCTGGCTCTACATTTAAACTTGTCACAGCTTTAGCAATATTAAATGCAGGAATAAGCAAAGATGATACTATTTTTTGTACAGGCAAGCATAAAGTAGGCAATAGAGTATTTCACTGTTGGAAAGCTGGAGGACATGGAAAAGTTAATATAACTCAAGCTATAGCAAAATCATGTAATATTTATTTTTATATACAAAGCTTAAAAGTGGGTGTTGAACGTATAGCACATATGGCTAATTTACTTGGACTTGGTATTAGAACAAATGTTAATCTTCCATTTGAAAGTGCTGGGTGTATACCAAATAAAAATTGGAAGAAGCGTGTAATACATAAAACGTGGACACAAGGAGATACTGTTAATACTTCTATTGGTCAAGGTTATGTACTATCAACTATACTACAATTAGCTATAATGACTTCTAGGATCATAACAGGCAAAAAAGTTAATCCCATATTGTTAAGCGAAAATGATACTGATATTGCTAGACAGAAATTGGATATCAAAGATGAACATAGGCAAGTCATAATGGATGGAATGCGTGGTGTTTTTGATCTTCAAGGCGGAACGGGACATACATATCATTTAAATGATATCGGGATAAAATTAGCTGGAAAAACGGGCACTGCACAAATAGTATCAAATAGAAAAAATACTATGAAGAAATTTAAGGAGCATGGTATATTCACGGGTTTTGTTGTGTCAAATACGCCAGAATATGTTATATCCGCTATTGTAGAGCATGGAGGTTGGGGCGGAAGTAGTGCACTTTTAATTGCAAGAGAATTATTTCTTGACTTATACAGAAGAAAAAGATAGTCTTTCTCGGAAGAGAGGTGTTGCGTTACTTTTAGTTTGCTTCTGATAAGACAGTTCTTCGCAGTCTTTAAGGTAAATCTTTAATATTAATCGGGATATGCAAAAAGGTGATTATGGTAAGCGCCAGTCAATAGCCATTTACTTTGTTTGGTTTATTGCCGCGTTCTTCTTTTGTTTTCAGTATATGCTGCGTGTTATACCAAATATAGTAGCTGATAGTATTTTTTCCGAATTTCATTTAACAGCCGATCAATTTAGCACTCTTGGTTCATTATATTTTTTATCATATTCACTATTACAAATTCCTCTAGGCAAAGTGACCGACATATATGGAATAGGTAAGGTAGTACTTTATTCCTTAATACTATGTATTTGCAGCAACATACTATTTTATTTTACAGGTGGTAATTTTGTTATTTTACAAATTTCACGAGTCATAACTGGCATTGGTTCTGCAGGAGCATTGCTATGCGCACTAAAAGTAGTTACTGATCATCTACCAAAAAAATATCGCAATTTATTAATGGGATTAACTTTATCTATGGGAACGGTTAGCGCTCTTATCTCAGGAAAAGTTGTGAGCACTATTTTAAAGTATGTTGTATGGCAAAAGATAGGCTTAATTTTTGCGTTATTTGGCGTTCTATTACTTATAGCATTTATAATTTCTATAAAATATGCAAATTTTACACATAGTAAGCAACCACTTGAGTACAATATTTCTTTAACTACTATTGTAAAACAATTATTTGAGATACTAAAAAACCCTAGCATTTTTACATATGCTTTGCTAAGCATAGGATTTTTTACACCACTAGCAACTTTAGCAGATTTATGGGGATCAGTATTCTTAAAACAAAAATTTACCCTCAATTTTAATGTTGCAGCACATGCATCACTTAATTTATATTTAGGGCTAAGTATCGGTAGCATTTTTCTACCAATCATTGCAGAAAAATCGTCAATATTAAACAAGATGATTATATTTTGTATTATCATGGTGTGCATATTATTTGGATTACTGATATATGGTCCATATATGCATCCTCTATTATTACAAATTTTATTATGCACTATAGGTTTTTTCTGTGGTTGTGAAATGCTTTGTTTTTCAGCCGCTTCTCATTTTGCTAAACAAAATCATTCTGGTAAAGTAATAGGCGTAGTAAATACTTTTAATATGATGGGGTGTGCTATATTACAACAAATTGTAGGATTTATATTAGATATAAGACAGGGAGCGAATCATTCCACAATGAATAATGCTAATGTACACTATTCTATCATAGATTTTCAATACGCTTTATCGCCAGTATTTATCACTATCTTAGTATGTATTTTAGGTGCGATTTTAGTATTATACAACACAAAAAATTTTGAACATAGAACATAATATATAAATTCTTAAAATTTATAGTGATTATGAGTGCTATAGTCTACAAGTTTTATACTATATTTAATACTAAACACCACTTTCAGAAACAAGAAGGAAGCGTTGAAGTAAGCTATTGAGTATTAGGTTTTTATTAGCTTTTTTGCTAATTATTACACTAAGAAACCTTATGAATTTATGGAAATATAAATTTTGATAAAACAAGGTATTTAAACGAAGATGGATAAGTGAGCTTTTATCAAGATTTGAATTTACATAATGAATTGAATACCTTTCAAAAATAGGATTATTCCTTTGATTAACTCATACATAATTGAATCACCTATATATCCGATAGTATTGGCTAATCAAACCCTTTAAAGGATAAGTTATACTACACAAAATGTAGGAAAATTCTATCCAGATCTTACTCATTATTGTAATAATAAATTACAATTCTAATCACTAATTTTTCAATAAGCTTTTCTTTTTTTGTTAAATATATCATTCTTTTCTCCTCTCATTCTTTGTGCCATTTATAAATGTTAAAACCACTTTATTTAGCTCTTTACCTGCATTTTTATCTACAGACTTTAATAATGATGCAATCTTCAATAAAAATTCAAAGAATTTTTGCATAATCGTTGTTTGTCGTACTGTAGTCTTTTCTAAAAGGATATGTTTATCTACATAATTATCAATCAATTCACCGTAATTATAATTTTTATCAAAATCTTTTATTCCTACTTTTAGCATACTCATTTCAAAATATTTTAATCTTTTGAAGATAGCGGTTTTTTATCATCTTTTGTAAGGACAACATTGCTCTCTTGAGATTTCCGATGTGTCTCGCTTATTTTTGTATATGATACTTCAATTTTACGTTTTAATATTGATCATTTGTTTCTACAAACTGTCTCTCAAAACGCTCTCTTGATGATACATCTATAATATTTTCTATTTTAGAACCAAAACTAGCTTTTGAAAACATACAGAATTTTTCATTTCAGCTAAAAATTCATCTGGTAACATATATTGTAATTTTATACGCGCTGAAATTTGTTGCTTTACAATATTACTATTTATTCCTAATTTTTTCCTCCGCCAAACATTGCCTTTTCTAAGACATTTGTTTAGCTCAACAATAGAATCCAAAATGCTTCTAGAAATAAAACCACAACATATGATTTCTACAGAATTTTTATTTCTTACATTTATACATCTTTCAGCAATTTTTTATCTCGATCTCATGCTACTACACTTTTTAGAAGTGAGATTGGTAAGACTTTACATAAAATTAATTTGTATACAGCTAAAGCGAGATAAAAATGGTATACGGCAGGAATGTGATATGATATGATATGATATGATATTATTTAATTATCAAGAATTAAAGTAATATCGGATGACGTATCCAAGTAGTTTTCGCA
>NZ_JAJBJC010000281.1 GCF_021811825.1 Candidatus Anadelfobacter sociabilis
ACAATCGAATTGATCCAAAAATTTCTTTTTATTTTGCTCTCGAATTGCATTTTTTTCTCAAACTAGTGTTACCATTTCAGTGTTTTAGAAGATATTCTTAAGTGATATAAATATCACAAATTCACAATGCCTCAGACATACGACAATTCGACTATATGCAAATCAGAGTTAACTGTTATATTACCCAATTCATGACCATCATTAGTACCATAGCATTTATACTCCTTCAAATCAGAACGCTCTGTAATCTTACCACATACAATCTTTTCACCAAGATATACTAGGCTGTCTTGTGCTCCGTGTTCTATCTTGTGATCGTCTAAACCTAATGAAACTAGTGCATAATCTTTACTAATGGAGTGTGAATATGCTTTCCAAACACCCACTTTATTCTGTTAGTACAAGTCTTGTTTTATTGCAAGTGATTTATTATTGAGATTATTCAATGTTTCTGTAATCTTCTCTACTTTTATCTTTTTCTGCATCTCATTTTCATAAAACTTAGATGAGTCTGCAAAATCGTGGAATAACTGCAGGGGTGTCCAAGACAGAGCATAGTCGATATTAGACCAACGACTCAAGTATTGAATATTCTCCTTTATGTTTTGACCTTCATGAGTTAATTCATGGTACAGTAGAGATGCACTGCTGTATACATGATAACCTGTATATCCGGCTATATGGGGATTCTTACATAAATCGTCCGAACGGATCCCTCTAGTTTTTGATTGACCGTTGTTTAGTTTCTAAATTTCTGCTTCTAACAAAGCAAAAGAGGGCTGTTCGAGAAATGTCCATAATTTTAGCTATGGATGATTTAGAAACTTTTTTACCGATTAGCATTTTGATTTCTTTTTCTTTTTCTTCTTCTTTACCATTCAATCTAGATTTGCCGAATAATCCTTTTGGTCTTCCCAATATTTTTCCCCTCTGTTTAGCTATGGTGAGTGCTTGCTTCGTTCTCTCGGATATTAAATCTCTTTCAATTTCAGCA
>NZ_JAJBJC010000102.1 GCF_021811825.1 Candidatus Anadelfobacter sociabilis
ATTTATAAATGATTCTTAGAAGGAATTAAGAAATATGAAAGTACATTAATAAATAAAAGGTATACTTTTTAATCAATACAAAACTAATTCATATAATTTTGCTAAAAATTATGTTAAATATGATATAATAAGCATTGGGTTGAATTCTATTCATTTTTATTAAATACTAGATTAAATCATGACTAAAACTAAATTTAATAATTATAATATTATTAAATCAAAGAATACTTAAGCTTTAAATTATAATCCAAATCCTAGAGGTTTACTTATTTTTATCTAATCAAAGTAAATAATAGCATCTGTTACTTATTTTTCTGAAATTAGTAAATGTAATCATTTTATTTATTTGTTAGTATCAAATCCAATTAATTTGCAATTACTTTGTGTATTTATATATTTATGTATTAATTCATAAATAAATTAAATCATAAATACGTTACTACTTAAATTTTATTTAGTTTTCATTTATGCTTCGTATATGTAAAATCCTACGCATACTATACTAAAATAAACTTTTAATGTTAAAATAAATTAAACATTTTAAAGCATACTGAATTTCTTAAATTTTCTTTATTATAAAATAGGACAATAGAAAATACTGCAAAAACTTTTGAGTATAATTTTTTATTTAAAGCATTTTAGAAACAGTAATATAGAATATGCTATTTATTATTATTAGCTTAAGTTTGTTTAAAATGAAATAAAAACTTTGATATTGAATTACAAAACTTATTATATTTTAAATTTTTGATGGTTTATTACCATCTAGATTCAATATTTGCTTTGATGTAATAGAGAATTAAGAGATTTTGTTTTTAAAATATTAAAAATGTAATAGTTATTGATAAATAATATTTTATTTCATCATAGATAATATATTGTGAAATTAACACTATTGCTATACTCTATAACCATATAAAGTTTATTTTGTTGTTCTAAGAGGAAAAAGGCAAGATGAACTTCCTTTCACCAGGAAGTTACCCTAATATATTAGAAAACTTTTACTTAAATATGTTAAGTTTTTACAGCCTTTTTCTGCTTAAAATTTCAGTGCAAACTTCCTTTTGGTTGAGGAGTTTATGATTCTAATTAACTATGTTAAGAGATATAATTTTATTAAAATATATTCTAAGATATATAATTTATTAATAAGCTCTTCTCTATTCTTTTATAGCGAAACAGATTATTTATGGTGATAAGATAAATAAACTTTGCTAAGTGTGTTAGTAGTTTAACTAATACATTTAATCTTATTTTAAGGAATTTTTAAAACCATATTCAAATTATAAAAGCAGAAATAATTTTAAAGCTAATGGAAAAGTCTTGTCAAATCTGTTTACATCACACTTAAATCAAAAGTAAGATATGGATAAGGATGATTAATTAGATTTCCATCTTAGAGTAGCTTAAAAAATATCCAAATTATGCTTTACATTTAAAAGTAATAAAAAATAACTAACTGATTACTTTTGTTAAGGAAGGTGATGAAGTAAAATCTGATCATGAAATCTTAGAGTTATTTGTTGTAAATTCAGAAAAAATTATAGGTTAAATTAGCTGAATAAGTAAAAAGAACACGAGATTAAATTAAAGATAATTTTATCAGTTTTTATCATTGATCCTCTTAAATTTCAGTGATATCAAATATGTCTTTTTATATTTAACAATTATTATGAATATTTTATTATAATAGCTCGGGTTTAATTATATTTTAATTATACTTACTCCATGTTAATCTTTGGTTCCATTATTTGATCATCTTCTTCCTCAAACACTAAATAATTAAGCATTTCCTTCGTACTCTCTTCCTGCTTTTCGCTATTTTCTGTTTTCAACTGATCTAAATTAGTTTATTTAAAGTTATATGGATGCTTTCTATATCGAGTCAATCAAAAGTAAATATTTTGAATATATAATAGAATTTTCTTACCTATGATGAACATTTGGAAAAGCAAATCCATTAACTTTGAAGTTATTTTCAAATGATAAATTAGAATTTAAATGTTTGTTTCTCTTTATTTTATCTAATGCAAAATTATCAATATAAAAATAAATGAATACCTTTAGAATAATCAACACCATATTCCTGATTTGTGCTTAGTTGTTTCAATATATTATTCTAGACAACATCTTAATATTTTCTAATGAAATATTGCATAAAATATAACTGGAGCTTATTACTCTAAGAAAATATTTTATGCCAACTGCATTAAAAGCAAATGAAATTATAAAACAACTACAGGTCTTTGATTGTCACTGATCCATTGACTTCTTAAATATTTACAATTATTTTATTGCAAACTTTATTTATTAACTAATCAAATTTTAATTACTGTTTGAATATAACTTAATATCGTTTGTTAGAATATAGAAACATTTAGTTGAAGAAAAAAATTACATAAGGATTAGTTTTATTCTCATTAATTAGATTTGGGAATTTTGCAAAAAACAAGAAAAAGTTCTAATGAGATAAATATTCATCATTTTCCTCTTGTATTCTTACTGGTTAGCTATTGGTCACACAATATGAATGATTAAGTAACGATATTTTCAAGGTTGAGGTATAATTGTGATTTGAATAAATGAGACTAGGAGTTGTATTATATCTTCAGTTAAGATATGAGGTGATTCAAAGCATTTTATTACATTGCTTTAAGCATATATTAATGAAATGGCTTAGAAGGATAAAAAAATTGCTAAAATTAGAATTTCAGCTCGACCTCGTAGCATAGATCTCAACATCCTTTACTGAGCAAGCTTCTTTGTTCTTCAGGGATGTATTTGAGGACTAACTTATCATTTCAAAGTATCTTTAATTAAATTTATACAAATAGCATTAATTCATTGCTGATAAAAATATTAAACCATTAGATTAAAGAATAAAATAGAAATACTTTTAAAATAAAAGAAATAAATCTCTATTTCAATTAAAAAAGTCTAAATGAGTCTATTCAATAGGTTTTGAATTATCTATAAAATCAAATAATCAATTCTCTTTTAAAAATCATCTATTCCTTAAAAATTCTATCTAATATTTTAATCAAAATGATATCTTATAAATTTTAGAACTTAGTTAATTTCATGGACTATTTTATTAATTATATATTAGTGCAGTTATTTTGATCATTAAGCAAAATAAAGCAGAAATATTGAAAGTGCAGGTTCATCTATTTTTTGTAATTTATTTTAGATTTAAACTAATTACAAACCTCAAATAATTTCTTTGATCACTCTATAGACTGAGTTGTATTGGCGTTCTTAATTTTATTTCTGAATTTGAATTAGCTTTATTTTATCTCTAATTTTGCATTTTCCTCATTAATCCTTTTATTTTCTGTTTTCAAGCACTTTAAAATATTATTGATTTTGTTTGTTTACTTTTAAAGATTTTAGCACTTGGAGTTATACTTGGTTTTGTCATAAACGATGTTATTCTAACTTTCTGCTGAGGAGTCGGAGCTCAGGATTGTAATTGTAAAGATTCATTAAACTCACACTTTCACTCCTACATTATTAATCAGTATCAACTCTAAGTTAAAGATATTACTTAATTATTTCTTATTCATACTTTTTAGATTATTTCATATTTAATTTGAGAATTTGATAATTGTAAAAAATCGTGAACGTCTTTAATAGAAAGGAAATTTGCATATAGCAATTTAAACATGTTTTGAGTATATTAAGAACTATTTAAAACGATTTTTATTAATTCATAATAATGTATATTGGTAATGATATTCACTTTTTATTTTATATCATATTTAACAAATCTTAAACATGTAAAATAAATTCGACAAAAAATTATAGTCATTAGTTGATTACCATTTTATTTATTTGGAATCGATGAATAATTTAATGGAATCACATTGTTATCATTATTTTGGCGTTTCTATTTTTTAGTTAATACGGAGTGAATGTTTAAATTTAAGATGTTGGACAGGCTAACTTATCATCAATACTTGATATATCAGTCAATTTTAGTTAAATTTACCTTTAATATAACGAAAAGTTATTTGAACTACTTAATAAATCAGCAAAAGATATAGAACAAGATCTTAATATCAATACTAGCTATGAAAATTATGTAGCTACTGCAAAAAAATATAAGCTACAAATAAAAAAAG
>NZ_JAJBJC010000103.1 GCF_021811825.1 Candidatus Anadelfobacter sociabilis
AAGATTTTGAGCAAGAATTACCTTGGGATAAGATAAAATATTTTGTAGCTGACAAAGGATACGATACTTCAAGGGTTAGAAATACTATAAAATCCTATGGTGTAACACCTGTAATACCGTTTAAAGGCGTTTACTTGCCAGAAGAATCTGAATTAGGTCCAGAAGATTTCTATGATGTTAAGCTATATAAAAAGCGCAATATTATTGCGCTTTTTTGGAGAACAAGAGAATTGCAATGAGATTCGATAAAATGGATTCTACATTCCTTGCATTTATTGCTCTTGCTATTGCTAAACTTTATAAGCTATTTTGTTAACAGTGCCATATATGAAACAAAGAATAAGAATATAGATATTGCAGCAGATTTTGTTTACTCTCATAGTGGCAGTGATAATGCAATAACGCTATCACTATCAATGGTATTTTGAAGGTATACAGCTTTACGTGTTATTTGAGCCACTTTCTTCCTACTGCAGTAAGAAGTGCACCACTGTGTTGGATGGTGCGTGTTTTCAGAGCAATTCTCTCACATAGAGTCCACCGCTACTAAATCTTTTGCTATCGAGTGGTAAAATTTCTCAGAGCAATTGTTAATATCGACTATATCTATTTTTATAGAAATGTTTGATTCTTCTAAATCCAAAACTAAATTAGCCATGTCTAAATCAGATATTTTTTCTTTACAAAAAATGTCCAAGTCTGAGTATTGTCTAGCTTTGTTTTTTACCCTTGAACCATATACATAGAATGTATACTTATACTTTTTCAATATGTTTTGTAATAATTCGTAGTCTGATATTTTTATATCTATTTTTTTATTCATTGATACGTTATCATTTTATGATCTAATATTTCAATCAATTTTTTCAATTCATTTTTAAACTCTGGTACTATGCCTAATATCTCTTTTAAAACTAATTCATTGTATGTGTGAACTGTTTTGTTTCTTTTTTCTAAAAAAATAAACCACACATCAACATTATCTATCATTTTATTTCTTGCAGCTTCTCTAAATGTTGTTCTTGGTGAATTAACATCAATACCTTCATTGTACATCACTTTTTTCATTATTTTCCACGAAAGTTCATAGCAAAATTCAAATGCTTGCACGATACCAGCTTGTTCTTGTTCAGTAGTACTGTTTTGCATAAATTTTTCCAATGTTAAATATGCTTTTTTTAGTACATCTAAGTTTATATATGTTTCTTTACTCATTGTTATATTTTGCAATAAATTTAGTTCTTATTGTATAGTGTTTTCTTAGATCGCACAAATATTCTATTTTTCTGTATGCTAAACTCCAAAAACATTCTCTTCGGAAATTTCTGATGTTTGCGCTTATAGCTTTATACAGTTCAATAAATAGTAATTTATCATTCAATAACGTTCTACAAAATATATATATAATGTTGTTATCTGCCTTTCTTACTTCAAATCTTATTCTGTATAATTGACTTTTTATATACGCAATATTAACATATAAAAGTTATATATGTAGTTAATTATAAATATGGTACTTAAAATGAAGGCTTTTGATTATAAAGAAATTCCCATTGATCATTATAGAGATAGTATAATAGCTTTAAGAGAATCACTGAAGGAAGAAATAAATAACGGAGAAGAACTTCGAGGATTGATAAATACAATACTCAATGCAAATCATTTAGTAGACGTTACAAACTATTCTGAAAATTTGATCTTGAATGATGATTGCGATGGATGTGCTAGATTACTATTTGCTGTGGTACATCCAACTATCATAAAAAATGAAGGAGGTGGTTTACGTTTTTTTTGTGATTTCTGTGAAATTTCTCAGAGTCACCTTTATTACAACAGTGTAGATGACATTAGCGCTGCTTTGAGTGACGTTATATCGAGCGAATTATCTGAATGGGTAAATCAAAGCTAAATAATTTTGGTGTTTTTTATAAATAGAAGGGAGTGAGGTGGATTTTAATTTTCGCTACCCTTATTAAATAAGGAGGGAATATATGAAAAAAAAGATATTAATACGAGAAGGGGGGATTGTCTCGAACCATAGACGGATTTTTAGTGAAGACTGGTCTAACAAAAGCGATTTAACAAAAAATGATCTAGTTGTTTCAGCATTCACTGAGAATGATATAAGTAAGATAAATGCAGAGAGAACAGAGGATGAGAGAATTTCTAATATAGATGAAAAAACTTTAGCAGAAATTAAAAAAAAAGCTAATGAATCAGGGGTTTCTATAATCCTGCGTCCTGTAAATGAGACTGCATATTTGTGGATAAAAAGTGGTGCTAGAGGTAAAAATATGGCTGTACATGGTAAATCATCAGAAGAACTCTTGCTAAGAGGTCTTATTCCTGTGCAAGCTTCAATTAGTAAGGCAGGTAAGAATGACGATCCACAAAAGATAAGAGGAGCTAATGAAGAGAATAAAGAATCATTAATAATATCAAAGAGGTTAATTGAACAAATGAAGAAAAAGAGGGAATTAGTTCAAACACTCGAAGAGCGTATAGTGACATCTGCTCCGTTACATACTAAAACAGGGAAACAGATATATATTTTTGAAAATAACGAGAATTTAGCACTTAGAGACTCTAATAGTAAGGCAGCACATTTTTTTATAAAGGAAAGTGCTTCTTTTTGTAGAATTAATGAAAATCATGAGATAGTTAGCAAAAAAGAGGGACTTTCGCATGAATTCCATCCTGTAGCAGTAGAAGTGATGGTGAAGCCAGAAATAAACAAAGCAGGAGATATAAAAGGTATTCAGCCCATTACTGCTGATATTGATGTGCTAGCATACGGACATGAGATAAAAGATGTGGGGTATAGTGGAATTAATTTATCTAGAGTATATCCTAAAATGGAGGGTGTTGCGTCACCTGTAGTAAAACAGTTCTTCAAAGAATTGAATAAATCGATTGGAAGAGATCTTATAACTCACTCATCAGAACAGTTTAACATATCTTATACACAGCCACTAGATGGAAAGTGGATTGTTGTAACTCCTTATGGGACAATAAAAGAGATCGTAGGGGAAAAAAATTTAATAAAAGAGTTCAATGATTATGTTCCACGACATAGTTTTGGACCAGCCGGTACCCTGCAAAATATTTCCTTTACTCCTAATCCATGTTGGGGGTGGAAGAAGCAAGGTGGTAAATATGTGATTGACAAGAATCTTAAGAGTTTATTTGTAAAAGTAGATGCTATAAAAAGTAAAGTAGATGCTATTGGTAATGCTAACTTAAAGAAGGAGTTGAAGACATTACAGTGTTGTAAAGTCAGAACAGGTCTAGCATATTTGGAAGAGCCATATATGTTGGGGAGGAGAGTATTCAGTGAAGCAAGGTATGCATCATCATGGGAATCGAAGCTTAAAGGGATGATAGATGCTTTAGAGGAAAAAGTTAAAAAAGCACATGAAAAATTGAATAAAAGTGATGTCTTGGTACTGAAAGATCCAAAGTCTAAACTTAGACTTAATAATTTGCGTAGAATAAGAAGCTCGAACAATTCCCTCCTTCCTAATGCGCAAAATGATTCAATGACAAAAAAAACTGATAAAGAAGTAAATTCTCCTCATATAAATTATAGAAATATACCTAACAATTCTCCAATTGACACAGTAAAAAATAAAGATAAAGATCTTCGCTCGGATTCGAAGAAGAAGAGATATAATAATGCGATTACATTCACTGAAAAATTTAGTAACAAAGCGTTGAAAATTATTGAGGAAATAATAGCGGCAAAAGAGAGCGGTAAACTACTAAGTAATGTAAGTCATACTAATAAAGATAGGAATAAAGATAGGATTTTTTCATTAAACAAAAGCAAAAAAAACAGAGGTTGGGGTTTATGATAATAGGCCCAGTGTGTGGGTAGCTGTAGAAACGGCAAACTGAGATTTACAAGATAGGATAAAAGAAGGCTAGAGAGAAATTTCTTTGATAATTATTCATATTTAAAAATAAATTTCACTTTGTAGATTTTAACATGAAGATAAAAATAATTCCTCTAAAATTTTATGAATAAGTATATCAAAAATAATTTACCGATAATGATAAAGTGATAATAACTTTACAAGATTATAGACAAAAAGCAACGAATAATCTATATCGAGGTTGCG
>NZ_JAJBJC010000282.1 GCF_021811825.1 Candidatus Anadelfobacter sociabilis
TCATTATTAAAGACAGCGATTCATCCAGATTTAAGTAAATTACAATGTGAAATAGGAGTAGAGCATAGTTATAGAGATACACAAAGAATATTAAATGCTAAATCATGCTGCGAAAGGTCAATTAATAGAGTGAACTAAATTTTCTATTACTCATCTGGAGTAAGGTCCGATTTGTTTTTAATCCATCTGCGGCTAAAAGCATGTTCTCTTAAAAGTTCTAAATCTCTACCTGGAAATTCATCTATTATTGATTTCCATGTAATAGTACTTTCCTTTCTTTTTCTTCTGATTAATTTTCTTAATAGTTTAGCATCTCTTGTTGAAAGTTTAGGCTTCTTAAATATTCTTACGAACCGATTTCCTAAAGACTCAGCTGATCAGAGCCATTTGATTTTCGATGCGATATCACACCAAAATGAGTACATTGAGCGTCCTTGCTCAGTTTTATTAACTATTTCAGCAATACTTTCTCCTGTTAGTTCTCAGAATTTCTCAACCTCAGCAAACAATTTATTTATCGTTGATCTTTTTCCATCTTATTTGCCTTGATTGATGATTTTTACCACTAATTGGTTTTTCTTCTTCGTAAGAATCCTCTTGATAAGAATATGAAAGGGATTCCTCCTGATAGATAATTTTATCTTTTTCTAACTCTTTAGCTTCATTAACGGTATCCTGTTTTGACTTCGTCTCCTCACACTGCTTAGCTGTTTGGGTTTTTACATCGTCTGGAGAAATATTTTTAGAGTCATCATATTTTGCGTTCAAAATTTCTACATTTTGATTTCAATTTTCCTCTTCTTTATTTAGAATATTTTGATCCATAGGTAAAGGTACATCTGATTCAACAACAGGATTAAGTTCAGGGTAATATTCATTTTCTGCAGTTATGTGTCAGCTTCATATATTATTGAAGCTGTTATCAACAAACTGAACAAATCCAGGAGGCTGCATTATAATCGGTGTAGTGATCATTGGGT
>NZ_JAJBJC010000283.1 GCF_021811825.1 Candidatus Anadelfobacter sociabilis
CGCCTACTACATCTTGATTCAACTTAAGTTCAATAGATTTCCCCTGATCATTAAATGCAACGATAAGTTTTTCATCCTTTATATTAAATATATGAAATTTGGTGTAGTCATTAACATGCTTTTTATAGAAAAAATCAAACGCTGAAGTAAAAAAACTTGATTTATCCTGCGTCTTTTGAGCAACCCTTAGTGGTAGTGTAAAATTTGAATGTCCATTCGTACTCGTACTATATGGGGTCATTTCATAATATGTTCTCCCAGGTCTGATGGTGAACTTATATCTTTCGTCTTTTCGATCACTAGTTATAAAAAAATCTACTAATTCAAAATCTTCCCTCATTGATCTTCCCTGTATAATGATACTTTATGTGCCTGACATTATAGCACATGGAACATATCATATCAATGATATTGCGTTAATTAGTATTTTTTCTAAGTATATCAATTAAATAATTTATAAACTTTAGCCAAGGCTAAAGCTGAGGAAAGTAGTATCGAGCTTATCAAAATACATGGCAATTCTTTTATTTTCCTTAAGTCTGCAAAAAAGTCTTTCAACAAGATGTTGTTAGCGAAAAATTTCCGGATCATAAAAATCCTCTGTTATAACCAATGGCAGTCGGATAAATAAATTCCCTTGTATGGTATAACAGGCATAGCCTTTTTTGATTTGATCAAAGTATGAGACGTAATAGTTACCTCAAATCTTTCCGACCTCTCCCTATGGACCGAAAGCCTAAAAGGTTTAAAATCTCGACTACAACAATCAGCTGATGGAAGAAAGAGATAAATCCCAAGCTAAAGAGAAATAAGCGAGCAATAAGAATAGATAATGAAGCTTTGAAGAAAGATATAGAGAATTACCACAATTCTTTATAGGTAATGTATATTGATGAAAGCGTCTTTGCGCGCCATATGCAAAGAACTGACGGTATTCATACAACACACCAGGCAAGCAATGTTATGGAAAGCGCGA
>NZ_JAJBJC010000284.1 GCF_021811825.1 Candidatus Anadelfobacter sociabilis
TACCACTTATTTTGGTAATTAAGTAGATAACGTGTTTGATATTTATGACATTAATATAATGCCAATTCAGGATATAAATTAAATAAAATCAGATATAGGTTCGGCTATTATTGTATATTTTGCATAGATTATATTTATAAGTTTGCTTCAGTCAAATATCATTACTTTGAAATTGCAATCTTGAATTCTATTTTTAAAATTATGATCTAATATCATATAATTGGGTTCTACTATTTCACCTGCTGTTACATTTCCAACTAATCTAAACCATTTAGAATTTGATTCATTCTCTAAATCTTCAAGCTTAAATGTTTTCCCAAATTCATCGTAGTTATTGAATTCAATTGAAAGTTGATTATTTTCAAAATTTTCTTGAGATCTTGGGACATAAAACTCAGTTTCCTCGTTATTCTCTGGATTTACTATTCATGCATATATTTCAAATGTAAGTTGAGAGTTATGCACTTTATCATCAGAAATCATTATTGTTCTCATTGTATTAATATTTATTTTTACATCAGTTTGACTTTCACTATCGAATACTACTTTTGATTTTGGTTTTTCAATTGAAAATAATGGCACTTTAACATTATCTACATTTTCGTTCCCTTTAGTTTGATTAAACTCCATTGAATAAGAAATAAAACCTTTGCGTGATACATCTAAACTATATTGACAGTTTGAATCAACTATGTAAGAAAATCATCCATTTTCTTTTGTTAATCCTTCAGTTGATATTTTTGAGTTTGTTTTTCTTAATCTTAACAGAACATTTGAAAGAAGTTCTCCATTATCAGCATTAAATGTCTGAATAATTAACTTCTTTTTCATCACTTCTTCAGGCTCAAATGTTAGCTCAGTAATCTGTTCTTCAATACTAATAATTTCACTGAATTCTTTGATTTCTCTTCCCTTTGCAATAAGCATATACTTTCCTGGTCTTAGTT
>NZ_JAJBJC010000285.1 GCF_021811825.1 Candidatus Anadelfobacter sociabilis
GGATAAACTGAAGTGACCGCCAAAAATCAGACCAATATAAGAGAGACGAATTTAATATAAGAACATATAAATAATGTAAAGAAAATATTGGTAAGAAAATGAGTAAACAAAAAAATTACACAAAAGAAGAAAAGGAAGCCATGATAAAGAAGAGTTGCTTAGACTACAGTGCAAGAGGTCTTGACTTTTGCCAGTTCTGTGGAAAGAAGTACAATGTAGGAGCAAGAATTCCGAGAATAATGGTACATTGAGGACATACATTCTGCACAGACTGACTTTCAAGAATCCATAAAAAAAATAGAGTTAGATGCCCGCTCTGCACAAAACTTATCAAGAATGTTGAATCTGTTGAGAAGTTACCTTTAAACATGAATATTCTATATGAAGTTATTGAAAAAGACAAAAGTTGTACCAAAGTAATTAAATACTACTTAACTACCAAATTTAATTCTTTAAAATAACAAATAAATAGATCCAAATCTCCAAATCTAATTAAAGGAATTGAGAAAGAGATATCTCGCCCAATAAATGTCAAGTTTCAACACGAAATATGCAACTTTAACATAATTAAAACTATTGTAAGTAATTTTATGATTTCTTTTGAGCTAAAAATTAACAAATCAATATAGTTGATTAATAAAAATTTAAGTAGAAGTAAGCCTCAAAGAAAATAAATCAAGTGCATATATTTCAAATTTTTTTCCTCGATGTAAGATTATTATATATAAGAAAAATCAAATTAATTGATTCTAAACCATTTTTTAGGTCAAGAAGCTACATACGTGAGCAAATTTAATATTCTCACTCCACCAACATCAAATCTGAATAGTAGGAGATCAAGTAAAATGATGAGGAAATCAAGTAAATAGTTTTAATTATGTTAAAGTTGCATATTTCGTGTTGAAACTTGACATTTATTGGGCGAGATATCTCTTTCTCAATTC
>NZ_JAJBJC010000045.1 GCF_021811825.1 Candidatus Anadelfobacter sociabilis
GCACACGCTACTTTATCTACCACCTTACTCTCCTGATCTCAACCCAATGGAGAAAAAATGGGCTCACGCAAAACGCATTCGTCGTACCAAAAATTGTTCTATAGATGAAATATTTAATACTTATTTATATGCGTTGCGCCGTGAGATTACGGTTAAATCGAGTAGAATCACGTCACTCACTTGTACGAAATATATTTTTTGCAAATCAAGGTGCATTCAAAACAGATATTTTTGGGCGTCCGAACTTTTTTACCGTTAAAAAATCATATGAACCAATTTAGTAGGGGATCTCGGCTATCTTAGAATGTAGCCAGCACTTATACATACGCGCTCTTCTCTATTTCTCCCAACAATCGCATATCATTAGCTAATACTTCTCATAAGATACGCCATAATCTTCATAATCAATCGCTTAGTTCTAACTACTATGTATTATTTTGGAGATGATTCATATTCTATTTTACACAGTTCCGCAAAACATAGTTATTATCTCTTTCTTCTTCACTCAACTAGTTTTATTACAGCGCAAGACAAATGTCAAATACGCTGCACACCGACGATAATTAAGATTATGGCCTTATCATTTTTTTGTTTTGATCAATTAATCACTAGCCAATATCTATACTACCAGACATTATCGGCAATTGAAATGTGCTTGACACATCATCATTTGAGTTGTAATCGGTAAAATCAAGCATCAAGGAATTCACCAAAGAATAATCATCACTATGCTCAGAATTCTCATCCATAAAATGACGTAGCGTTTCAAATGCAATTCCACTCTTTAAGTAATACGCAACTTGCGCTTCCAACTTAATGTCAGGCATGTTGAAGTAAGTAACAACCCCAGTGGACTTATCATTGTTCGCATTTTCGTATAATTTTTCTGCTAGTGCAATATTTGATTTAATTGCTATATCAACATTATCAATGCTTGAGTCTATCATATAAGAGCCATCTTTAAGATAAATTCTTGCTGCAACTATACCATTCACACCATTCCTAATATTTAGAAGTTCGGTGCGGTATATAGGATCATATTGGTCGAGTATCCCCTTAATTGCTTTTGTATCATTTTCAAGCAGTGCCTTTAGTATTTTGGCTTTATCTAAAATAAACTCAAAGTTAGATGCGTGCTTATATTGGTGTACTTGCTTCGCCGCGCTAGTAAATTGCTTATTATTGCTACATACTTCGTCAGATATAGAAATCAAGCTTAAATCAGCGCATACACCAAAATTTTTATCTTGAACACCTTCGTGTACGACGGATACGGTTGATTTAAAATTAACACTCTGCACTGCATCTTTTAACTTATTCTCTGATTCCGCAAAGCTTGAAGAATCGGATGCGGACATAGGATCAATTATCTTGATTTCTATTCTACCATTTGCAGATTTAATACACTTCACCTTAACAGCGTGAAACTCGCCCTGAGAGTTTTGAACTTCAGCAATACCTAAGAATTTAGAGTAGTGAGATTTAAACCAATCACTAACCATGGCTTTAATGTTATTTTCTTTTAAAATCTTTTTTTCTATATAGATGTCACTATTTTTAGCAGAGCGCTTTATATTATCAAGATTAAATGCTATCTCTTCTTGTGACATTCCATCCAGCTTACCATCAAAGCCCCTATATTTTTTGGGTTTGCGACGACAACAAAAGAACGAGTATTTCCAACTACTAACAACTGAGTTATTTGATGTGCTATCTTCGTCTTCATTGGTATACATGCGTGATATATCGTTACCACTAATATTGTTGTTATCACTAATATCGACTTTCTTTTTTATCTGAACTTTCTCTTCTTCGCTATCCTCTTCTTTTTTCTTTTGCTCTATCTGCAATCTTTCTCTCTCGGATTTATCACTTCGTGCTTTTTTTATCTTCTCTCTCATTTCTCTCATCTTTTTTGTTTTCTCTTTCTCTATAAGATTACCTTTACCTAATTCCATTTCCTCTTCCTCATATATCTTTGCTAAGTCTTTATTGATTTTATCAATATTATTAGCATTATTACCCACAATAAGAGTGTTTTTATTAATGTTATAGTACATTTTCAGCATCAATGGCGATAAACCTTCTCCCTTAGAAGGTAATTCACTATATATAGTGCGAGTGTCATTTGATATTTCGTTTGTACGAAGTATTGCATCATTAAGATAATATCTACAGTATTGAACGAAAGCGTCTCTTGAGGTAAGAACACCAAATACTTCCTCAGTTACTCCTCCTGTCAAAGCAGCGAGCAGTCCGTTTTTTACACTCAGTACTATATGTTTCCTTAAAGCTTCCTTCTTTAATTGTAAATTCTCCAATTCGATGCCTGGTTCCAACTCCATCTGTACCTTTGCTAGCTCATCAGCTACATCACTTATCTCTTTAAATCGATTAACGGTTTCTCCTATTTTTGTCAGTACATTTATCAAATCTGGAACAAGAGCGGGATTGCCTATTTTATATAACTCAGCAGGAGTGCATACATATTTCGCATATGCAATTAAAGCCTCTTTAGACTGCAACGCTTTTGCTATTTCGTCATTATTAATAAACGACTTTAGTATATTTTCATTACCACTAAATGCCTCTGATAGAGATGATGCAACTGTTTTTATATCAGATAGAACAAAGTAAGGCTTGTTCTCTTCTTTGAAGCAAAGATCAATAACATTATGGGAGAATATTACATTATGTATTTGAGGGGATTGATATTGATCAATCTCAAACAAATCTGACATATACTCTTGCAGCATTTTTACTGCCTGCTCAATATTAAGACTTTCATCTTCATATAATTTCATAGCAGCATCACTGGTTAAAATCTGAACATGAGCGTAGTAATAATTCTTCCCTCCGCTGTTTGTTTTTATATCTAAATCAGTAGGTTTAAAATATCCCTTAAGATATCCAAGTAAAGCGTTCTTAGAGAACAAAGCTTCTCTCAGCTTTGCTCGCGATTCGTCAGTTTTGTGATTTTTTATTTCTGATACTATTTCATTAATATCGTCCCTGCTCATCTTATTATACACAAGTGCTCGAAGAGAACTTGCGTTAAAAGACCCATCATTATACAAGGCTATAGCACCGACAGAAAGAAACAGTTCTGGTACCAAGCTGTGTGCTCGAAAAACACGACCATATGACGCAATTTGCTTAATAGCTTCCAATTTTGCTAAACTTTCCACCGTTTCGCCTTTGTGGTATAAATGTCTGATCTGTTTCGAGACTAATAAACTTACCATATTCTTACCATCTTCAGCATTGCTGATCTCAATTAACTGATCAGCGGTAAAATACTTTTTTTCGTAGCCTATACGTGCACCTTTATTAAAAAGTACATCGTGTAATTCCATCGAAATATTTTTTAGCTCCATACTTGCCATTGCCTTTTGCAGCTCTTCTGATGCCAATAACTTGATATCCTTAGCGGCTTCTTCTTTAAGTAACTTTAGATCAATTTCACTGTTTTCATGTACTTCTTTTGAGTTTTCATGTACTTCTTTTGAAGTTAAGATATTTATAAGTCTCACATCATCACAGTACCCCAATAAAGTTTCAACACTAGAAAACTTACTGAGACGCTGTATATCACCGATGTCTTGTGATAAAAAATTTCGTATAGTAGTATCTTTGTCGCCACTTATGCTGAGAAAATCATATATATTAACTATATTAAGGCGATAGAAATCACATGCCTTTTCAGAGAGTAGCATTTTTATTACGTCGGTTTCTAGTTCAGAAAGCTTTGTTATCAAGTCTAATAAACTTCCTCTGTCCAATCCTAGTGCATTATAAACTTTCACGCTATCATCGCAAATTAGCATCTCGACTTTACTAGATTTTGCCAAGATTTCAATCAATTCCACAATATCAGGACCTTGAAGTGCGAGGCCTTTTTGCAATGTTTCATACAAATTGCTAACATTTTCTTTTGTGAGCAAATACCTAAATACATCATCGTTACAATTTTCTAGCTTATTAAGCTTTTTAATACCAGATTCGGTATATATTTTTTTAATAAATTCAGTCGCATCTAATAAAATTTCTCTTTTCTCCTCATGACCTTCTCCACCCATTACTGAGTTAGAAAAAAGTAACTCTACCCATTTTTTAGACATAACTTTATAAACCCCACAAGAATTAATAAGACATCGGCGGACTATAGTGTATCGAACAAGTTTAGTCAATCTAAAAAAGGATGAATTGATACTGAAATATATATAAAAGGGAGAAAAAAGAGAGAAAAAATGTGATAGAGAGGTGCTGTGGAGTAGAGAGGCATTTTCCAAAATATTTCTCTCGCGCGAAGCTCAACATTCAAGCCAGCTGCAACCAGAGCCCCTCCTTCGCCCCATAATCTGACCAACTCAAAGCAAATAGCAAAGACAACCGCACTAAGCTGGAGCCATAGGAAAGCCACGATATTGAGGCAACCTGCCCCAATGCTCGCTCAAAACCATCAGCTTAGCTGATCCCTAACCTTACGGCCCAGTTCATCACTTGCACTCGGACTCGCTTTGCTAACGCGCACACTAGCTTCGATGCTTTTCGAGCGAATTGTAAAATCATCCATACAAAAATATTTTCTGTGAATTCTAACTCTATATCCTACACTTATACTCTCCTTATTTCAAACTCTCCTCTTCTATTTGCTCCTTTTTATACAAGCTTCGCAGCATCCCATTATATTTTTTTATAGGATTCTTTATAGGCAAAAAGGTTTACATGAGGATACTTTTCTCTGAAGAACTTCTTAGCCTCACCAAATCTATCGCATATTATACGACAAAGTGTATATTCTGGTTTATGAGAGAGTTTATAAAATAGGTGATGTTCTCCAAATTACGGACTAGCAACATAGTGATCCACTACAGAGATATTATGCCTAATAAACGCTTGAGCGATATAGATGGATAACAATTTGAAACTATACTTGAAACAATTCAATCACGCCATTCTTCTAAATTCTTGGATATGGCAAAAAATATCTTAAATTTTACCAATCGCTTGGCGTCACATCAATTTTACAAGTAAATATAAACTTAAAAAATGATATTAACTATATCATCGAGAAGCTTAAAAAATGCATGTAATCGCATTAGGAAATTTAATTATTCACAATGTCAAACAACGTCTTTGGTATTCAAAACTTATACTACATAATGATAAGAAAATTCAGCTAAATTTCCAAAATAAACCTTTTCATCACTTAATTAACACATACCTCTACATAAAATATTTTTTGGATTGATGTAAGTAATTCATAAAACAGCAAACAAAATATTGTAATCAATTAAAAAATTCTAGATTGTATTTTATATTTATATAGCTTACAAAGATCTACTAGAAGCATAACAAAATATAAGTATATAAAATAAATATGAGCGATATAGTAGATGTAGCAATGATTAACGTTTTAATAAATAAAGTTGCTAATTCACTAAATGTTATAAGAGGCTGTCTTTGACTTTGATGAAGCTAAGTTGAAATTGAGTGAATTGAACAAGCAGTGCGAATCTGAAGTTTTGTGGAATAATCCAGCTTCTGCTGCGAAGGTTTTGCAGATGCGCAATACTCTAAGTGATGCAATACAAAACATTGAAGATATAGAATCTCAGTTACAATATAATAAAGAGTTACTTGCTTTGTTTATTGAGAGTGATGCTGCTGATAAGCGAAGTGATGAAATACTTAATGAAATTTTATCTGATTTACAAAATATTGTTAAAAAAGCTAAGCAGACGGAAGTTGAATATCTATTTTCAGGTGAAGACGACAATAATAGTTGCTTTTTAGAAATACACTCAGGTGCTGGTGGTACTGAAAGTGATGATTGGGCATCAATATTATTTCGAATGTACAGCAGATGGGCTGAACGTCATAAATATAAGATAACTATTGTAAATTATCTTTCAGGAGAAGAGGCTGGGATAAAAAGTGTAACATTAAAAATCGAAGGTTCTAAAGCCTATGGATGGTTAAAAACTGAAAGTGGCATTCATAGATTGGTGCGTATATCTCCATTTAATAGTGCAGGAAAAAGACATACTAGTTTTGCAAGCATTTGGGTATATCCATTAATAGACGATTCAATAGAAATAGATATCGATGAATCGCAATTAAGAATAGATACATATAGATCATCTGGAGCTGGTGGTCAACACGTGAATACAACAGACAGCGCTGTGCGAATAACACATATACCTACAGGAATAGTAGTACAATCTCAAAATGATAGATCTCAACATCGCAACAAGGATGAATGTATGAAAATGCTAAGATCAAGGCTATACGAATTAGCACTTAAAAAGCGTACAGAAGATACAAATAGAAGCGATACACAAAAACCAGATATAGGATGGGGACATCAAATACGCTCATATGTGCTACATCCATATCAGATGGTCAAAGACTTACGTAGTAATCACGAAACTGGAAATGTTACTGCAGTTTTAAATGGAGAGATCGATGACTTTATACATTCTAATCTTAGTAAAAAATTAAATAAATAAAAAATCTCTCTTATCATATATCATATAATCCACTATACCTACTTAATAGATATAGTTTTAATTAAAGATTTTAATTAAAGAAATCTTTGATTTTTTGGAAAAAAGATGTGGATTGTGGACTGGTATCACTACTAGCATGGTTATCAAATTGTTCTAACATCTCTTTTTGTTTAGCTGATAAGTTAGTTGGTGTTTCTACTATTATCTTCACAAAAAGATCTCCAAAAGAATCAGCATTTTGATTAAGAGGCATACCTTTACCACGAACGCGTAATTCCGTACCATTCTGCGTTCCATGTGGAACAGAAATTTTAATTTCACTCCCATCAATACTAGGTATTGATACTACACCACCTACAGCAGCTGTCACCATTTTTATAGGAATAGAACATTTAATACTACTTCCCTGCCTTTTATAAAATTTATGTTCTTGTATATGTATAATAACATATAGGTCACCACTCTCCCCTCCCCTCACTCCCGCTTCTCCAGCTCCAATTATTCGAAGACGATCACCATCATTTATTCCACGTGGGATAGAAATTTCGGTTGTTCTATGTTTTTCTATTCTACCTTCCGAGCGGCATGTTTTACATGGATCTTTAATTATTACACCCTCACCATTGCATTTGCTACATGTTTGTTCAATTCTAAAAAATCCTTGAGTAGTAATTACTCTTCCCTTTCCATGACACATAGAACATTTGATATTACCTCCATCAGGAGATGCACTACCAGTTCCATTACATTTATCACACTTTAATAATGTCGAGTATTTAATGGTTTGTTTTTTACCAGAAAATGCTTCATTAAGTGTTATCCATAACTCATGACTTAGGTCTGATCCCCTTGTTGATAAACCAGATTTTCCTGCAGAAGAGTGTTTAGAGGTACCTGCCATATCATGAAAAAAATTGCTAAACATATCTGCAAAATCATCAAATCCACCAGCACTCCCTCTACTATGAGCATTACCAAATCCTGTAAATCCATGATTATATGAACCACCTCCTGTTGTCTGATCAAAAGCAGCATGACCATATCTATCATATGCTGCTTTCTTATCTTTATCTTTCAGTACTTCATACGCTTCATTTATCTCTTTAAATTTTTGTTCTACAGTCTTATCTCCAGAATTTTGATCTGGATGATATTTTTTTGCTAATTTTCTAAAAGACTTCTTTATTTCATCAGCGTTGGCAGTTTTAGAAACTTCTAGTACTTCGTAATAATCGCGTTTTGTCATTTTATATAAACTATTGTGGAAATTTTTATAATCTTCTCACTGTAATATAATATGAAATATTAAAAACTAAGAGAAGAATACAATAGTTAGGGTAATTTTTAACTATTTTACAGAGAAACATAGTAATAATATCAATAAATTTCAAGTATGAATAGAAAAATAGATTATTTTGTTAAGAGATCTACAACGATAAAGACAATACTTTTATTATAATGCACGCAACTATAAATTTTATACTATAATACTGCTATACTACCAAAAATTGATTCTTTTATCTTTTTTATCAATATATCAGAGAAATACACTAAATCTTAAAAAAAAATTAAAAAAGCGACTTGCTGGCTATAATACGCTGCGATATATTCCTGCTGTGACTACGCACAATAAACACTTATAAAACTACAATAAATAGGTATATAATGGGTGATTCTCGCAGAATAGCTTTCCACAATCAAGAGATTATATGGGGAAGTAAAGATGACTCTGGAGAAGCTAAAATGCAAGCTTTGTGGAGAAGTGTCATTATGCAGGCACTTATAGATGCTGCTAGTAATTCTAAGAAACGCATAGATAAATTAAACAGAGCGAGAGCGATAGAATGGTTAAAATATAGCGATGAAGACTTTATTGAGGTGTGCACATTAGCTAACATGGATCCAGATTATGTAAGATACAATGCACAAAAAGCAATGGACAGAGGATGTAAGTGGCGTAACGATTTGCGGACTATCTCTCCTATTACTATAGATAAAAGTATAATAAGCAAAAAACAAAGAAATATAAAAACAACTAATGTAAGGACTTAATATTTAAAAAAATTTGCTCTAAAGAATTGAATTTATTAATTAATAAAAATTGGTAATTATTGCTTATGGATATTGAAATTCATTATTATGTGAATTTTTTAGTTGCATTACAAGCTGGATTTAATAGAAGATATTCATATAAAATTGCATTTTCATCCCAATATGTTGATGATAATATAAGAAAATACAAGATTCTTAATATAGCAAATAACTCCTATTATCATAGCTTAATTACACAAAGCTTTAATCCATTACTTGAATATGATGACTTATGCACAATGTATATATGTTTTCATTTCATGCCAGGAACTTATAGTGAAGTAAAATATAATGCAAAAAAAAGAATTGATAAAATACAGCACAGATTCAATACAATTGCTGGAGGAGAAAATGCTAAATTTACTTTAAGGTATGCATTGAATAGTAAAAATGCATATCACATAGGGATAGCTTCGCATATGTTTTTAGATACCTGGGCACATCAAAATTTTACTGGAACATTCGATGAATTTAATTGCACCAGCTTTGTGCATGATAGATTTAGCATAGAATCACTTATAAAAAAAATTGGGCATATGGATATGTTATCTGCTCCAGATTTGGTAGGTAAAATATGGAATGATCATAGACTTATACATTCTTTAATCGATAATAATCAGCGTTTTTTAAAAGCAATTAATACACTATTAAATGAATATTGCCTATTCCTACAACATAAGAATGGAATTAAACTCAAAATAAAAAATTCTATAAATAGAACAAAAATAAGTAACAAAAAATTTTTGAAATACATAAAAAATATTTGGCATATCAAAGATTATTCAACTAGAGTGATAGAATATAAACGATTTTGTAATGATATTTTTAATTTACAACTACCATCATACAACAAAGACCTTTGGTTAAATAATGCAGTTAAAAAAGTTGTAAATACTCATCTAAACCCATGCTATATTTGGAATACTAGAAATTATAAAAAAACCAACTGGTATAAATTCCAAGAAGCTGCAATTGCTCACAGCAATATGGTTTGTAATTTGCTAGGCTATAAAGAAAAATAAAAAATATTATCTATTCTATAAATTTTATTATCACTCTTTATTATTATTCAGCAATCTATATTTTAAATTATAGATAAGATACAGTTTTGAAGATTTCCCTATATCTCTTGCAATTTATATTAGAAATGCATTACACTTAAAAGTTGTGTAACTTTGATTGGTGTAAAAATATGCTAGATAAAATAGGTCACGAAGGAAAGGCGGTAGAACTTGATAAAAGATTTCTTAATGCATTAAAAGCAACGCAAGAGTTTATTCGCAGTGGTATAAAGAGCAATCTAATAACTAAACAAGAATCTATAGCAAAAAAATGTGCAAAAGAGATTTCTCAACAATTTAATAATATTGATGATATAAAAAAACTATTGGACCCAGATAATAAGATAACTAACTCTCAGCAATATAAACAAGAGATAGAAAATTATAAAAATAATGCAAAAAATGCAAAATTAACTAAAAAAGAAGATATAGCTACATCAAAACAAAATCATAAATTACTGGAAAAATCTGTAGAAAAATTGCAAAAAAACATACTTAACACTACAGATATCACACAACAAGGAGATATAATAAATAATCAATACACTACAGCACAAAATTCAACAAACATTAATGATGCTATCCAAGATTTACAAAATCCAGATACTGGATGGGCAGCATTAGCAGTTCTTATAATACAAATTAAAGTGTGTCATGATCCATCTACTATGGAAGATTTAATAAAACAACTCAATGGTTGTCTTACTACGTACCCAGCTTTATCATCTATTATAACTGAGATAACTAAAGAAGCACGTGATATAGAAGAACGTCTTAAAACACAAGAAGTACAATACACATATATTTTGCAAAAAGAAGAATATCAAAATATAGATACCTCTAAAAAAGAAAATACTGAAATGGGATATTTTATTAAACAAATAGCTCCTATAATTACACAAAATCTTCATGATACATTAGAAAAAGAAGGATTTGAAGGAGTGGCTAAAAAAATAGAGCAAGAAGTAAAGCAAGTAAATTTTATTAAAATAGGACCATTTTCAAACACACATTGCAAGACAGTATCTGATATAAAAAATGTGTTCAATCAAAAAATGACAATAGAAGAGAAGAATGCTGAGGAGAAGCATTATGAAAAAATCCTAAACGATATGAATCCTATTGGTAAATTACCTATAGAACAAAGAAATAAATTTATTTTTAATAGAGTATGCCAATATGCAGAATCTCAAGCACATAAAATATTGGAAACATATCCAGAAGTAAGGGGTAAATCAGAGTTACATTGTTTGTTTGCTGGTAAGTATTACAGTATTGTAGAACGTATGATAGAAAAAAGCATAGTAATGGAAAAAGAAATGCATGTTGCAGAAAAATCACATAATAAAATCAATGATAAAAAATTTGCTGAATTATTAGAAAGAAATAAAGTAGATATTGGATTTGTAACAAAATATCAAATAAATCAAAATGACTCTCCTGAAGTATCTAAAATAGGAATATTCGAAAATAAGCTAAAAAACAAAAAAATGATGGAATATGATAATAAAGGTAGAAGTAGATAGAATAGTCATTCTATGTGTATTTAGAAATCATAAAAAAAGAAATGAGTTGCAAAATATATGCGGTAACGCAGAAAAATTCTGCAACACTTATGTATAGCACACGTAAATCATCGATTATGTTATTAATAAATTAACTATCTTTTTTATTTAACTCTTGACAATGCAATTTCTTCTCTAAGTTTCTTATTTTATTCTTCAAATTCTCCTTTGGAGTAGGAAATTCGCTGAAAAATTTGCTCATTGTACCACAAGCAGCATCAATTTGTTTTGTTATAGCAAAATTGTCCACCATTCCTATGAGATTATCCTGCGCACGATTCTTCTTAGGATTACTTTCATAGCCCTTAATATAATACCTTATTGCTTGTGCATAATCTTTTCTTTTTGAAGAAATTTGACCAAGCCAATAATAGGCATTACTAACTAATTGATGTTTTGGGTAAGTTGAAATAAATTGATTAAACTCACTTTCTACTTCCTTAATATTTTTTTTAAATTCATCTTCTGTTTGTATAGATATTTTACGTAATTTTATATAGGATTTTTGATATTGCTCTTCAGGAGATATCTCTTTTTCATATGTTTTTTTTACGGAAAGTTCTCTATCTGTAACATTTTCCTCTTTTGTTATATTTAGATTTTGCGAATGTTGTAAATTCAATTCGTCAGTCTTCATATCATA
>NZ_JAJBJC010000104.1 GCF_021811825.1 Candidatus Anadelfobacter sociabilis
ATCCATATGGGTTGATATGCATGGAAAATAGCGGTGTGAGTGCTCTATAATTCGCTGCTGTTAATCTGTCTTTCCAATGATCAGCTGACAAAACTTGTTGAATAATTAATGTATTGATATATACCATACACACTTGCAATAGGTGTAAACATAGTACAGAAAGCTCTTGCTCTTCAATTTTATTTGTCTTCATTTCACCTAGCTTGCCATAAAAAATAAAGTCCATCACATAATTTAATCTCTCTACAACATTTAAACCTTCGTTAATCTCAATTCTAAGCTCTTCTTTTTCTAGATATTCGCACAAAAAAATACTTTTATTTGCTTTGCCAATTTCCATTAATGCTTTATAGACTGGGTGGCTGTAGTTATCCTTACTAAATCTTTTTACTAGCACACTTGGCTCTATAAGCCCTAATTTTAGGGCTACTATATATTGAGCAACTTCATCATAATTTTCTTCAATGATTTCCCAATTTATTGGTCCTTTGATAATTTTTGAAATATTAGGATATTTTTGCTTGTGATTTGTTGATACAGCATAAACTTTTTGTTTATTAATAGCTTTAAATCTAGGTAATAAGGTGAAGTTAAGTAGATAACTTACTGTAAATCCAAGTTCACTCTGGCCGTGAGTATCTGTAAATACACGATCCATATTCATTTTGGTATCATGGTCAATTATCCCCTTAATCATTGATCCTACTTCTGAAGAAGAGCAGCTTTTAATTGCGAATAAATACAAAGTGCTTTTTTATCCACATGCCAATAAATCATCACTCCTTTACCTTTATAACGATGATGCCACTCATTGATAAGATTTTGATCCCATGCACTAATTTGCGTTGAATCACATGCGACAGTTGCTCCTGCTTCTCCCCATATCTCTTTATCACGAGCCTCAAGTACGCTATTTATTACTAACCGAATTGCATTCCTAACATTTGTTTTGTTTATAAATCTTTTTTTCATATATATTAAATTACCATAGTTAACATCACCATTTGCTATACTAATTCTTTTTAACCCAGTATTGCTGCCTATTCCATATAAGCATAATAATAACCGCTTTCTAAGATCCTTTTTATTAATATTGCTGCTACGAACAATAGTCTCCATTTGCTCTGTGAAATTAATGAGCAAATCACATTCTTTTAAAATATCTATAAGATTAATACTTGACCATTTCTCTATTATCTCTTTTTGCAATACATCAATATTCTCTGGCTCTTTTTGGGCTTCAGATAAGGTTATAGTAATATTTTTATTGGTGCTACTTTCTTTAATCCTAACGAGCTTATTATCAAGAATACCAAAATTTAAAGATTTTAAACTGCATCTTAATAGTTCTTTCAACTGAGTTATGGATTCTTTAGCGCACATTGGCAGATCAAGTATCTCATGGTAAATTTTTTTATTTTGTTGAAAGTCTTTAGGAAGATCTTCATTAGGATCACGATAGCGGTAGCTACCCTCAATCCATACTGCTTTATAAGTCAAGAAAGATGTTAATTGTTCTAAAGCTGCAATTTCATAGTCATATTTATTTACTATTTTTTTATCATCTACTTTAGTAATGACCATTGCCTCCCAAGCAGAAGAAATAATACTATCTAAAGGTGCTATAGCTATCAGTATCTGATTCATTCCAATGTTTATTAATAAAATTAACAGCTTCTAAAATTGCTTTATAATTGGCATGCTCTTGTTTTAAAGGTAATATTTCTAGTATAGCCAACAATATCTTTCTGCTACCATGCACACAATTGCTGTGAATTTTTTCTTGTATTTGCTGCTGATACCATTTGCCACGATGTTTCAAGTCATCAATTAATTCTAATAACTTTTCTTTAGAAACCTCTGTATATATCTTATCTTCTATAGTGTTTTTAGGATTATTTACGCTAGCTATTGCAAGTCTTTTTAAAATATCAATCTTACCCTCGACCCTCTTAATCTCTTTAAGAATATTGTTATCTACATATTTTTTCGCTTTAGTGCGCATACGATGCACCAGCTTGATAAAAGTATCTGCCAACAAATCCAACATTAGCTGTCCCTTGATATGGAAGAATATTGCTATAACAGCATATTTTCCTATTATATTGAATTCTAGTATATTGCTTGGGGATATCGCCATGACTCGATCATAATATTCAAGTAATAATTTACGATCTATATTACTAAATACTGCTGCCGGTACTTTAATTTTGCTAAGTAGATTAATCCTATCTATTGCATAACTGACATTTTTAAGTCGTGCTCCAAGAATATCTTTTTTTAATTCAGATAGCTCTATAATCTTTTCTTCTGAATTTTCAATGCTCTCAGTGAGAACCTGATCAATTAAATACCTATGATCAGTATTAAGATTTTCATAAATAGATTGGAAAAATTGATGTTCATATTGATATTTAGCAGAATTAATATACCGATCTAGCTGACTATCTTTAAATATTTCAATTTTATTTTGTTGAAAATATATCCTAACCTGTTCCATCAATAATTCCTTTGATGGATAACGTGGTAATATCTCCTTCATCAGATATTCTATAAACTGTTTTGCATCATCATTAGTCGCTTCTCGGTATCCAAGATAATTTCTAATTTGTTGACGAAATCTTTTTGCTAGTCTTTCTCCTAATTTAAAGCCTGTAATCTCTACTATAGAAAGATTTAACTCAAAAGATATTTGTGATATTAGTTTTTTAGATATTTCATTTTTATTTATTGTTGGAAATTTCACATAAGTTTTAAAATATCCAAGCATGATAGCAAATATCAATTGATTTTGCTCATCAATTTTCTTTTTGCATAACTCAATATCATTTGGCGACAGTAATAATATTTTATGCATAAATTTAAGTTCCTAGAATGCTCTGTGTCGGTAGCATTTTTATTAAATACTTATTCATTAAATTATTTTTATGCTTAAAAACTACTTTAAAATATCTTAAAGTGCAAACATTTAATTTGTAGGTACTTCACTTGACAATTTTCTATACTTCTTTTATATTAATCTATAAGAGCAACTAAAATTAAAGATCATCTGATGTCTCTTTACAACAATAAAGAACAAAAAAAATGTTTCATTTACATGATCCTGTTCAATCTACTAAAGAAAATTGTGATATGTTGAAAATCTATTTTCCTGATTTTTCAAAAAATATTATTCAGTAAAATTAGAATACGACAAGCTCACTTACAGCTCCGATCATTCTAAATACGAGTACACTAAAAGTACCGAATCATGTGTGCAAGCATCGGAATTAGTAAGAGTATAGCAAAATCTTTAGCTGATCAAAGTAAAAAAAATTTAGGAGAACGAAAATCAAATGATTTTTTTATAAGCTTAAAAAAGGTAGAAGTTGAATATGAGCAAAAATATATGTTTGATTCAACAGCTATCGAACTTCAAAAATTAAAATCATTTAATAAATGGCTCTCTGATATTATAAAGGATAAAGATATATTAACACCTATCATCATAGATCAAATGGTAAATGAAGAAGATCTCTATTCATTATCTATTTATCAAAATTTTCATGCTGGTACTGCTCTTATTCCTAATATCGATGGCGAGTACAAGGATGAATACTACGAAAGTGATGGAGGAGAGGATACTTTAGCTTAATTACAGGTTGCCATTGGATAGAGCAAACAGTGAGTAGTGCATTAGCTCAGTAACTTTTGTTGGGTGGGTCTCTCAGCGCAGCTAGCTTAATACGTGTCCTATTCTCCGGCTTTGGATTAAACAGCCTAAGCAATGATTATAGAAAATCCTATAGTACCTCACGTTTCTTTATGTAGATAGAGCCTAACTAATACGACTCACTATCAAATATAACAAATTTAAGAGGACCAGAATCAAGTCTCATAGCATTTACAGCGTCAATACCTTCATGCTCGAAAGATAAAGAAAGAGGTATTATTTGCTCATCACTGCTATATACCTCATCGCTGCTGCGTACATCATACTCATTGTAACCTATTTGCTGTACATAAGCCTTTGATATATAACCACCGCTCTCAAGTC
>NZ_JAJBJC010000105.1 GCF_021811825.1 Candidatus Anadelfobacter sociabilis
AACTCAAGTTAATAGAATCCAAATAAAGATTCCCAAAAACAGCATTAGCGGAAATCTTTTGTTTTAGAACATATGTTAATATACGCTCTTCTTCCTCTTCTTGATATATAGCACTATAATTATAATTTTTGAATTCTATCAAGCAAGTGATCTCCTTTCATTATCATTTGGTTGTATAACTCTATCTTCTTGTCAGGAGTATTTGACTCAATCACACCTGCAACTTTGTCAATCTTACATTTAATTTTTCCAATTGAAATAAAATGAGATAACTCCTTATCTAAAAACTCAGTTCCAACTCCGAAGTTCTCGGCCATGTTCTCAATAGTTACACTTTTATAACTTGCTAAAAATTGCTTATAGGCTACAAGTCTCATTTCTTTTACAAAATAATTTGCATGTTTTCCTAAAAATTTATCTTCTTTGATCCTATCAGAGATTTCAACGAAAGCCTCAAAGAAGCTCTTATAGTTACAATTATAGAAAGAATCTGAGAACTTTTTGAGATGATCTACATCTCTTATAACTGCTAAAATATCTGGAGAATTTACTACATTTTTACGTAAAGTTCCTCTATCTAAGCTCACCATCGCTGTTACAACAGTGTAGAACACAAAATCCTTATAGTCAAGTAGTTCGTTGCAAGTAAAAGTAGAAACTGAGTCTAAAAATAATGTAGCTGCTTGCTTAAAATCTCTAATGATCATTCTATATACTCCTTCATAAACTTTAAGTTTGTTTTTTCTTTTCCCAATCGGCTCCTTCCTCAAGTAATGCTTTGCAAGTCTCTACATCTTTTTTGATTTTTACTATATTGAGGTTGTGTATGGTCATTTGGAGAATTTCGAACAATATTTCCATCTTTTTAGAAGCTCCTCCACTTTTTGCATATGCCTCTCTAAACAATTTCTCTGCATCTTCCTCATATTTAGCTATGTTCTTCAGAAATGTAGCTTTGTCAAGCATGGCATCTCTCACATCAATGTCTCCTTTTAATTCTTCTGCTTCTTTGATGATATTATCAAGTCTCTCAATCTCTTTTTCAATTTCCTTTACTGTCCACTTTTTCTTGTTTGAGATCTCCTTGATGTCTAAAATAAAAATAAAATTAATAATAAATATTTTACAAATATGAAACTCTTTAATGATACTTACTATTTCACCTTTCGAAAAATTTCGAATCATGTTTGTACTTATAGAAATAGGCTTATCAATGCTCTTTGTAGGCTTTAAAGTTGTCTTTTTCCATTGAGAAATTAAGAAATTAGCAGCTCCAGATGTATCTAAAAATAATTTGAATAATTAATACCATTTCTGGAAAGCCACGGCTTGATAGTATGTGTTTTGTACATTAATATCTTCTGTTCAGGTGTATTTGGTTTTTCTTTTTTGTGTGAATCTTTTATAGCTCTTGGACTATCTGCTTCTATACTATAAATTATAAATTTTATTCAAATTTAATTACCTTTATTTTCTACTTCGTGAATAACTTGAATTATATTATCTTCATTTGTAACAGATGATCTACCTTTTGATGAATGAATTGAAATATCTTCAATTAATATTTTTCATTTTGTTCTATCAGGACTGTAATTAACCTATGCCAGTATTTATTAAACAAATTTATTATAAATAAAATATATAGGCATACTCTTTTATTATTGTCTTCATCTGCTTTTTCTTCAATATCATCTTTAAATAACCCTTGATTTAAATTCAAAATTTCACTACTTCTCTTCTTTTGAATTTGAGTTTTAATTTTGAAGCTTGCTGCTTGACGCAGTCTAAAATTAGGATGATTATATTTATTATTTACCTTGGTCGAATTGAATTTCTTCTCTCTTTGTCAACTATAAACTATTAAATGCTTTCATTAGAACTAAGTACCTATTTTTGCACTATTAATATAATCTTTTGAAGATATTCCATTTATCATTGATCCAGTTTTAATAAATCTTCCAACATTAGGAAATCTTCTAACAGGAGGTGGACATAAAGGAGAGTTATCAAATGCAAATTTTGTACTGATCGTTTTTGAACTTTCTCTTTTCTGAATAACTTTAGGAACTATTTTATCTGCAAATTCTAAGTCCTCCTCATGAATGATCGCTCTAATTTGTAATGTAAGCGATTCTATACCATCTTCTCCAATGTCCCAACTTCTCCTTCTTTTTCTTTCAAAGCAACCGATCTCTTCAATAGTATATTGCTTTATTCCTCTAAACATCCCAATCCGATTAAAAGCAATATTTTGAATTTTTATAAACTTTGTTAGTCTACTGCTTCTGGCAGTCTTCGATTCTGTGTTTTTGACTAGAATCTCATCATAATGCACAGAGTGTCTTCTTGATTGATTATATAATTTATTTTAGTTTTGCTTCGTCACCTTTAAATACCTTGTGTCTGGATAGAATATACTGAAGCACTCTATCTCACAAGCTCATTTCAGAAATACTCCCTAATTTTGATAATTTAGTAAGAGTAATTCCTCTTTTAAGAGCACAGAATGCTCCTTTGCCTTCCTTTCCTACTTTATTTTGGTTTAGATTTTAGCTTAAATCTCTTCATCTCTGTAATAAATAGAAGTTATATATTGATGGAGTTGGAGTAAAATCCTTAATTAAATACTAATATCAATTTATATAATTCTGGAAAGAATTTTTTATGTTGAAAGTTTGTTCAAATTTTATTTAGATAATGAAAATTACTAATTACTTCTGGTGAAATAGTATACAACTCTTTAATTACTATATTTTATATAAAATAAATTAGTAAAAAATATACCAAGCATTTCTTCATCAGAGTTATCTCCATCACTATCATTGTCCCTTAAATGCGAATTCATTTCCATTTGTATGTATTTCTTGAATCTGTTAGCAAAAGGAGAGATTAATCCTTTGAAGATTATGTCCCAGCCTTTGGTTTTCTCTTCAAAATTCATCATTGGTAATCCTGGAATATCAGGGCCTAAAGCTGAAAGCAATTAAATTACCTCCACCAAAGAATATTCATTTATTTTTGCTCTATTACTGAAAGAGGAATCTCCTATGAATTGGTTATTAGCAATTGCTATCAATAATGTCCATAATATTAGAGAAGGAAAACTATTAAGAAGAAAAATCGTTTTGATAAATTTAGATAAGAAATCTATGAATTTGATATTATCTGATATTAACCTCAATACATGTCAACAAGAAAATAATAACTTAAAATTAAGTAATTTTTGGAATGATATGTTTAATAATGAGAATGCAGCTATTTGGTTTATCATAGTCTAAATGCAAAATAATGAAACTTTGTTCACATCCAAATCGTTATTAAAAATAAAACATTTACATACTGTCATATAATGTTATAAAAAATCATTATTTCCAATAATACGAATCATTAAAAAAAAGAAATAATGTAAAATAATTTGCAAACTTGGAAAGAAAAATTAAAATCGTAACGTATTTATTACCTTTATGTGTTCGAACTCATTGAATCTTCCAATTTTTCTTAATTTCTTATCATTTCTATAAAATAGTTGTCAATTCTCAAATTTTTGGCATGCTAACTTCTCCTAATTAAAACTAAAATTAAATGTTAATTGTACAAAGAACTAATTATCAATAAGTTGCATATTGCTTGGTTTAGTTCAACAACTACAAAGTTTATCTTTAGGTTTAACTTATTCATAAAACTAAATTATTTGAACTTTTGCTGTTATATTCAAAAGATTAAAATAACTGAATAATTTGATCTAAATTTATGTTGAAAGTTGCTTTCATTTATATCAATTATAATCAAGTTAATTGTTGATATTGGATAATCAAATTACTGAGTTATTTGTAGATAACTCTTTATTCCTTTAGTAATTTAATTTAAGAATTTTACATAAATTAACTCTTTTGCTATTGTTGATGCATATACTCATAAAGGTAATTTGGCTCACTTACTCATGATTGGCTTGTCTATTCAGAAATTAAGAAAAATTGGAAGATTCAATGAGTTCGAACACATAAAGGTAATAAATACGTTACGATTTTAATTTTTC
>NZ_JAJBJC010000106.1 GCF_021811825.1 Candidatus Anadelfobacter sociabilis
AACATCACACTCCACGACCACCTCATCGTCTCTCATAACTCTCACTTCTCTTTCAAAGCTCATAACCTTATCAATCACAACTAATGTACTTACATAAATCAACTTACATAAAATAACTAAAATTATACTAAAGCGCTATGATATACATTTATAGATTAAATTTTAATTACCATTTGCAAATAGAGAAAAGCACTATTAAAAATTAGTAGAATTACATTAAGTTTCACCGCAATCTTACAATTTTAAGAGTAGATCTAAATTTTTTGTGTGAATCCTCATTAAATGAGGAAAGAATAGGATATTTTTAGTATTAGAAGATATTAATGTTATGTTATCACAAGTGTATATGTTGAGTGTGTATTTTCATATATTTTTTATATTCATTGCTAAGTATTTTATGAATTTTTCTTACTGTTTCTCAAAATTTTTTATTAGATTTTTCTTTTTTTAGCTATTAACAATATTTAGCAGCTTTCTACCATTTTTGCTATATACTAACGTAAGTATTATCTATATTTCATTTATTGTTTGTCTAAATTACATGCTGTACTAGTGCTCATCTTAGATGTTTTTTGGATAGTCCAATAGATCATGTATCAGCGAATAATAGCGCACTGAGCAGAAGTTGCGAATGGTTGAAGATAATATTATACTTATTTCTATGGATTGAAAACAGTGTACCATTGGCTTGTATTTTAATAGCTACTGCAAATAGTGGATTTTATCGAGATATATTTTTGTATTTACATATACATAAAATCATAAGGGTATTGTTTTTTGAAATTCATTTATGTCTACCTACTTATGTCTACCTACTTATGTCTACCTACTATGTGTACTACAATTTTGTCTCACTACATTAAAGGTTATTCGTTTAGTTTCATCGCGCACTACATCTCTATCAAATCACCGCTAAAAATCTATCACCTATATGTAAAATATTTAAGCGAGCAGAATTTTCAGAGAGCCTCTTAAACATAATATATTCCTTATGTATGTATAAAGAATGTGTATGTATAAAGAAATCTTTTACTGTTCTACCACAAAATTTCTTATATTCATTTTATTATGCTAATCAATAACGTTAAAGATATTATAGATCAATAAATAAAACTTGTATGATTATAATAAATACTAGGTAGTGATATAAAAATCATTATTATTTTCATTGCAATAAAGTGATGATTTGTTAATATTGTAATGAGTTTATATATATAGACTAAAATCTTTTTATATTGATTTTTTTAAGATGCGTATTAAAAAAGTAGGATTTTATACTGCTGTTGCTCTGGTTATCAGTGGTCAAATAGGTTCTGGGGTGTTTGTCTCTCCTTCGGTCATGGCTCCTTATGGTGTTTTAGTGTTTGTTGGTTGGACATTAGCTGGATTATGCGCAATATCGTTAGCACTTGTCTTTGCAAAATTATGTTCATTATTTCCAAAAACTGGAGGACCACATGTATATGCGAAAGCAGCTTTTGGGAATGATGTATCTTTCTTTGTTGGTTGGACGTATTGGGTTATCTCTTGGATTAGTAGCATAGCTCTAATAAAAACTGGTATTGGCTATTTTATGGAGGTTGTAGAGCACCATAGTGAGCTTACAGACTTATATTTTGAGATTGCTTTTTTGTCTATAATGTCACTGTTGAATCTACGAGGGATAAAATTTATAAGCGTAACAGAAATTATAATGACAATAGTGAAGTTGATATTATTAATTATCTTTCCGTTAGCTTCGTTTCATATTTTTAATGTGAATAACTTCCTTAAAGATAGTAGTTTTGTCTTTAACACTCATTTACTCGGCGATTTAGGTAAAGTTTTAATACTTGCTATATGGGGATTTATAGGTGTAGAAGTCGCAACTACATCGGCCGAGTCCGTTAATAATCCAAAAAAAACTGTGCCACGTGCTCTTATTATAGGAACAATAATAGTTGCGCTGATATATATAGCTAACAGTTTAGCAATATTTGGTGGAGTACCCAACAATCAACTTATAAATTCTTCAGCTCCGTATGTTGATTTTATCCATATAAATTTTAGAGCAGATTGGAAAATTCCCATTTCTCTAATGATATTTTTTATTTGCATGAATTCTTTATATACTTGGATTCTTTCAGCTGGCCAAGTAGGTCTTGGCATTGCTAATGATAGATTGTTTCCTAAAATTTTTAGTAATAAAAATAAGTTCGGTGCTCCGTACTTCTCTATTATTATTAGCGCTGTTTGTAGCATTCCAATACTAATTTTAACTCATAATCGAGGATTACTTGCTCAAGTCACCTTCATAATAGATTTATCTGTAATAGCATTTGTATTCGTCTATCTAGTTTGTACTGTAGGTCTAGTAAAAATTTTAGTAGAAACAAGAAAATTATCTGTAAAAAACATAATCTATTCTTCAATTGCATTGTGCTTTTGTGTATATGTATTAGCCAGCTCCTCTTTTTCAGATTTACTATTTGCATTAGCGTTTACTACATCTGGTATACCAGTTTATATATGGCAAAAGTATTATAGTAAAAATTCTGCATGGTGTAATAATGTTGAAGTCAGTAAAAATAAGCAAATTAGATAAATAGCCGTTTAATAAGCCATTTAATATTTCAAGAATGCAGTTGCACTTTAGCAAGGTTGAAGATATCGTTTCTTGTAACATGGAGCGATTTAATGCACATGGTATAAAGCATTGGGTGTTGTTTGGTGAAGATCGTGGTGCTGTAATATTATTAAAACAAAAAATAAAGCTTTTCTATGTGGAAAAGTTGAAGTTCAATCATGTATACTACACATATAATAATGTAAAAAATGAAATCAAACAATTACTATATCATTTAAGATCTAGGACTCTTTTTGGCTCAAATACGCTAGTCATTGTGGATGAGTATCCGGATAGTTATACTAATGAATGGAAAGAGATTCTCAACGATACTAATCTTCTCGGCAGTATGTTAATAATTGCAGATCAATTAAAACAGAGTGGTAAAGTACGTAAATCCACAGAAAATATGCAATATATAGCTACAGTGAATTGCTATCAGAAAAATACAAAAGAGATTAAAGATTGTATTACAAAATTTTTTAATATTGAAGGTATAAAGTATACTTCAGATGTAATAGATATAATGCTTCGTCTTTTGCCGTCGGATAGTATGATCATACAAAATGAGTTAGAAAAACTAAAAAATTTTTGTGATACAGTTAGCAGTAATAAGAAAAATTATATCATTAATACTAGTGCAATTACGCAATTATTATATGATACAAGTGAACTAGAACTAGATGCATTGTGCTCAGCATATGTATCATGTAATGTAGAAGAAGTAGTGAGATGCTTGAAGCAAATAGAAAATAATGAAGTAAACTTCATGTTAATTCTGAGAGTCTTGCAAAATTATCTAATTCGTATTATCAATATAAAAGTAAAGTATAATGAGTTAAAAGACAAGTCTTATCAGTCTGTAATAATGCTTATCAATACTGCAAAACCCCAATTTTTTGGAAAATCTCGAGATAATGTAATAAAAATTCTACATACAATTGATCTACGGTATATGCGTAGGTTATTATTCTTCATCACTAAACTTGAAGTAAAATGCAAGAATGGAATTGTAAAAGAGCCGCAATTTCTCTTACTATACTCAATACTTTATTCAATATCAGAGAGGCAATAATTTATTTTGTATTAATATATCATTCCACCAAAATCTGCTATAGGAAGAATATTATTTAGTAATAATAAATAAGTTAGTGGATGAAATTCTGTATAAAGGTAATATAGATGAGAGAAGAGTGAGAGTTTAGTACGATATTGAACAGTGGGGTAGGGGAGGGATGTTTAAAAGTAAGATCAAGTCATATAAAGAACGATACTATAAACGCGAATCATGTATTAATGAGGTCGGACAAATTGATATGAGGTTTGCTGCCTTTGGGCAATAAGGGGCGAGAGTAGAGAGCAGGTGAACACAAGCATTTATGGTTGATCTATGTCGTG
>NZ_JAJBJC010000107.1 GCF_021811825.1 Candidatus Anadelfobacter sociabilis
ACAAAAATCATCGACTAAACAGTATAGTTCCAATATATCCAAGGTATATAGATTTGTTTGTTTCTTGATATTCTAATATACCACTTTTACTCTATATATCAACAACTACTTCCTAATCCATCATTCGTGTTATAAGTATAGATAAGCATCGGATTTTATGATATGCATAGAACATAAGTGTTTTTAGATTTAAACTTAGAAGGAAAGTCAAAGTATAGAAATTGCATCACCATTAGATACATAGAACATATGCTTAATATAGACTGTAAAATAATGCATCGATCTTCGCAATATCACAGAGATATTTACTCAATAGCTTAAAACGATACTTATACAAATAGAGCATAATGCGCTGGTATTGTCGATGGATAACACCATTTTCCGTGAGGATAAAATATAGTCGAAGATTATAGGGTTATAGCATTTGTAGTGATTAAGAAGATATGGGCTGCATATTAGAATATCTATAAACTTACTCACTACATCTAAATCTAACAAAAAAGAAAGCAAGAAATGCGCTTAAGCAAAAAATATCTTATATCTTACATCTGGATATGGTATTGAGTCATATTCACTTTACTTCATAACCTGAAATGAATATGCACTTGCCCAAATTTTTCAGATATATTAAATGCAGATGTGAATGTAAATAGTGATAAGATTGCGAGATTTTGAATAATAATCAGCTAGATTGCGATAAGTTGTAGCGATATCTAGACTGATGTAGGGAATATAAAAAATGGAAATGGAGTTCTGATTTTTCTTATTGTATGAAGAGCAATGGTATATATATATAGTAGTGAAAATGAAATGGTATACTGTAAGCAGCATTATAGCTATATAAAATCGATCTTTGTACTGGTATCATGCTTCTTTTTTACTCTTTGCACATAATATTTTATACTCTCTACCTGTAATATTTATGTATTAAGTATAAACTACTTCTGCGCCCATAGCTTACATCTTTTAGGCTTTTGTCTTTTTTTCTTTATTTAAGGCAATTTAAGGCATTGCACTATTACCTTCAAATACTGTGATTAGTCTAACTAAATCTATTAATTCATATGATGATTATCTAAATTCAATTTGATACAATTTTTCAGCAATGTACTGCAGTAGTCTAAATCTGTACCAGTAATCCATGTTTGTACTGGAAGGTTTTGCATCATATCTAGAAGTACATAACATCTTTTGAAATCTAAATGTTGCAAAATATCATCAAGTAATAAAATCACAGCTCTATTTTTATTTTGATTTTTATTTTGTTCTAATGTAAGCAATGTTTGCGCCAATATTAAACTAATAATCATAGATTTTTGCTCTCCTGTAGAACTTTTTTTTGCTGCTATATCCTTTTCTACATTATGCAATACTAGGTCGGTTTTATGTATACCATAATTTGACTGTTTACTCGCAATGTCTTTTGTTCGTGAAAGTTCGAAATGCTTTTGTATTTCTGCCACTGTTTTGTTATATTCTTCCATAAATAATTTGATTTGTACCATTTTACCTATTGATTCTATAGTAGTATATTGTAACAAATCCAGATTTATAGCAGTGATTTCATCATTTGAGTTAACTTGATTTATCACATTACGCATTACACTTAGTAGTGTTTTACAGGTATTTTCGATTTTCCCATCAATATCAACAACAACTTGACAAAACGAACTAGGTACTAATGGCATTATATCGTTGAGCATTTTTACTATTAGTAATCTACGTATCGCAATCCTTACAGAAATTAGAGCAAGGCTAAACTCTATGCTATATAACCATCTATTATCTGTACAATTGTTTTTCAATAATTTCATACGAGCTCTTAATTGTTGGTCATAATCATTTACATCATGCGCATGCTGTCTAACAAAATTATATATGATGCGATCCATTAATTTTCTGCGCTCACTTGCAGCATCTAAGAAAATAAAGTCCATTCGTGGCGTGAGAGATATAAGGGATATTTTATCTATAAGACATAGGGATGTATTGTGTGCTTTATTGTTAAAAGAGATTTCTCTGGAATTACGATGTGCATAATATGTGCATTTTACTTTATTAAATACACGATTATCAGCATCAAATATAGTGGCATCAATTTGCCATGCATTAACAATAGATGGAGAATAATTGGGTATTACACACTCAGTATTTTCTATAAGGGCTAGCTTTTTTTTTCTATTTTGTTTATGCAGTATATCAAACATATGAGCCCCCCTTATACCACGACCTGGCATTAGAAGAGAAATGGCCTCCAAAATGCTAGTTTTTCCACTACCATTTAATCCGCTAAGCAATATTTGTGGAGCATGCGTTTCAATATGTAATGCATTATGGTTACGAAACTTAGCTAATGAGAGTTCTGTTATCAAATTTACTAATCAACGATATAGTTTTTGTTATATTCTTTATATAACATTGGTACTAAGGCAAAACTTTATAGTTAAAGATATACAAAATCTCAAATTTTTCTATAAAAAAGATTTTTTGCTGTTTCTAATACATCATTAGTTTGTGGTATAGTAGCAGCTTCAAGATTAGCTGCGTATGGCATTGGGACATCTTTCCCAGTAATACGAGCTATTGGAGCATCAAGATAATCAAATGCATTTTCCATTACTTGCATTGCTATTTCAGATGCTATTCCTGCAAATGACCAACCATCTTCGACTATCATCAAACGTCCAGTCTTTTTTACTGATTTTACTATAGTGCTGATATCTAGTGGTCTAATAGTACGTATATCTATTATCTCTAAATCAATGTTATGAGTACTTAATATTGTTGCAGCTTCTATTATTACCCTCATAGCACGCGAAAAGGAAATTACTGTCAAATCTTTACCTACTTTGAATATTTTTGCTTCTCCAATATTGACAAGATAATCTTTTGATAAGGTATGCTCTGGCACTTCGTGTTCTTCAGCATAAAGAAGCTCACTTTCTAAAAAGATTATAGGGTTAGGATCGCGAATAGCTGATTTCAATAAACCTCTAAAATCATCAGCAAAGTATGGTGCTATCACCTTAAGACCTGGGATATGGCTATACCAACTGGCAAAACATTGTGAATGTTGTGCAGCAGTTCTACTAGCTATACCATTAGGACCGCGCAACACTAGTGGGCACTTTACTAAACCACCAGACATATAATGTATTTTTGCTGCAGAATTAATTATCTGATCAATAGCCTGCATTGCAAAATTAAAAGTCATAAATTCTACAATCGGTAATAACCCGTTGAGTGCAGCGCCTACAGCTAACCCAGTAAATGCATGTTCTGTTATTGGTGTATCTATTATCCTTTCACTGCCATATTTTGCTAATAATCCTTGACTTACTTTATATGCGCCCTGATATTCTCCAATCTCTTCTCCTAACATGAAAATGCGATTATCACGCTCCATTTCTTCATCTAATGCATCGTTCAAAGCTTTCCTAACTGTGATAGTTTTCATTTTATACGAATTTATTGAATCATCATTGTTATATTATGCATAGCTCTGTATAGCAAATAGAGTGAATATTAGCAAATAAATCATAAGATATAAAAACAATAGTATTCGATTTTAATTAAAAAGATACAAGCTATATAATCAATCTCATAATATTATACAGATTAGCATATTAGTGATATAAGACTGTATACCAATAGTACAATTCTTGCGCTTACATAGTTGTATAAAAGCTTACATAGTTGTATAAAAAATAGTATATCACTAAAAAATGTTCTCACTATTTAATTTAGCAATAATTAAATCAAAATTATCTAGATCTTTACAATTAATTGTCACTTTGTATCCATGTTCAGTAGATTTAATTTGCACATCCATTCTTAATGTTTTTTTTAATTGTGTCTCGAGTTCTTTCAAATCTGCATCATGTTTTTTATGATTGTTTTTCTGTAAATTTTCTTTCTCATCTTGCTTTGCTAATTTTTTAATTAATTTTTCTGTTTCTCTTACATTGAGATTATTCTCAATTATTATTCTTGCTA
>NZ_JAJBJC010000286.1 GCF_021811825.1 Candidatus Anadelfobacter sociabilis
TATTGGTGAGATGAACCAAGTTATTACAAATATGGTTAGTCAGTTAGACTTCTTAATCATTTTTACTAAAGGGAGAGGAGGATTTATCTTAAATAATTTATATCTTTCTTCTAATTTTACTTAAAAATTGGTTTAGAACTTAAATTTTAAACTTAGTTTATTTGATCTGAGTCTATTAAAAATTGGTTTAGAAAGAAGTGTGAAGCCATTGAAGATGCGCGATTGAGTTATGAACATCAGCAAATCTAATGCTTCAAGAGTGTAAAACTCTATGAAATAACATCAATTGAAAATTTTTCAAAAGTATACAATGATTCAATTTATTTCTTCATTTTGATTTTGATTATATTAAGATTTGTTGTTTGATTTGATATAATTTCTTATTAATATTTATGATGAGAAAGTATTCCATCTTGTTGGTGATAAACATTGAATTTGTTTTAAACGTGACACATCTCTTTATTTATTAAAAACATCTGCACAAATTGTATCCATTTTCATTGTGTTAAAAGAGGACTTAATCAAATTAATAATAAGTTATAGAATGAGTTTTTCCTCATAAATATTCTGCTTTGTCTATTTTCCTCATGATTATATCTATGCTTTTTTAGTTATTAAATTATCAAAAACTTCATAGAGATGGGTTCCAAATGTTGCTTTAATAAAAATTTGAATAAAATCTTACAAGTTATGCTCTGAGTTTCACATTCATAAACTTAATTGAATTAAATCATTGCAAAATAAAATTTTGCTTGATTGCTAAATTAAAAATTATATATCTGAGATGCTTGCAAGAAATAAAAGAAAATGATATAGTTATCTTGGCTCTCCGGTGTGTCTAACTCATTTTCATAGTCGTTTTGTGGTTTATTCAAACATGTTCTTCATAGCAGCTTTTTATTCAGAATATT
>NZ_JAJBJC010000108.1 GCF_021811825.1 Candidatus Anadelfobacter sociabilis
TGATATATAAATACTGTTATTTGTGAATATGAATATATTAGTGATGCAGATCGGTTTTTGCAAAATTTTAAATTAAGAGATGCTGTAGAGAGATATATTTTTAATATACAGTGGGTATTTGATCTTTCTTATCTTGATTATTGAGAAGCTTTACATAATTTATGATTTCCTTATATTGATTTTAAAACTCAATTTTTTGCATTCAAAAATTTATTAAATATCTTTGATGTAAATTTATTAGTATACTTAAGACCATGCCTATTTAAATTAAAAACAAAAAATTGATTATATTTAGTTGAATCGATTTCTTCAAATATTGTCATAATTGGAGAAAATGTTGGAAAATATTCAAATCCAAAATGAAATTTACTTTGATTTGAATCAATCTCAGTTGAAGGTGATTACTTCAGAGTAAAACTCAATTTTGACAAACTTGAAGATAATGAAAGCACAGCATTAAATATTTTAAAGAAAAAGTAAGATTGATCAAAGTGCAATAGTACGTTATCATCAGGAAAGTAATACTTATCAAATTGTTGCAAAATAATTAAAACAAACAAATTCAGAAGTACAAATGTAACAATCGTAATATAGGTAGTGAAGTATAAAGGAGCAAAGAATAGCCCACATGTTTCGTCAGGAATACAATTAGGAGGAGATCTTGATCAATCATACATAATCAGGTTCCAATCTTCACCGGTTCCGATAACTACAAGAAGTAATAATGCTTGTCCAAAGTTATGAAAATTTCGATATTCATTAATAACTGTGCCATATTTTATGTTATTAAATAAAAATACTCCAAGAACTGCGTAGATGAAATAAACAAGAAATAGTAAAATAAACACATTTAATAAACTAGAAACTGAAAAAGTAATAGTCTGAATCAAAGTCTGCAATCCTTGATATCGATTAATAAGTCTTAATATTCTTGATACTCTAAGAACTCTCAACACTCTTGCTAACTGAGGTCCGACTCTGAGCATAGAAAGTGATCCTGATGAAAGGGATGAAAATAATATTTCAACAATGCTTGACATAACAACAAAGAAGTCAAAGTTGTTCCATGCAACTGTAAAGTAATTGAATCCAAATGCAGTTAACTTTACTACACACTCTATTGTAAATATTGAAGTAAATCAAAGATTAATGTAGTAGAGTGCTTGTTCGTATTCATTGCTTGCATCTTCATAGTCTATTGCCATTTGACACATATTAAGAACAATTCAAATCATAATAAAGATATCAAAATAATTTGATGTTGCAATGTGATGAAGTAATTTTCTAAATTTATTTTTAGGAATGTAAATAGTTTCAATGTCAGGCTTTGCAGATACAATCATCTTCATCATATCAATCCACTTTATTTGCCTATCATTTAAGAAAAACGAATCTTTTTCTTCTTTTTGTGCTTCCTCAAAGTTTAGGAAAATAACACCAACAAAGAAGTTTAAAAAGAAGAAGTTTCCAACAATCATAAATATTACAAAATAAAAGCACATATAAAAACTTGTATTTTGCTGAGGTCCAGATTCAACTCCAGTTGAGTCCTGGGCTTGATACATTAATGTAGGCCAATTTTCTTGACTTGAAAGTACAAAAAGTGTTAGCATAGCTTCAGGTACACTGTCAAAATTAGATCCATAAGTAAGCCAGTTACCGTTTACTTTCCTTCATGAATCTGAATCTGGAATATTGTATGTATCGATATCTCAGTATTGAAATTTTCCTCCAAAAAGATTAACTCCAAGAATTGCAAACATTAGCCATACTAACCAAACTACAATTGCGACATTGAAAATGTGACCAAGAGATTGTAGCAAAGCCTCTACAATAATTTTAATTCCTGAGTTATGTGATATAAATCTTAAAGGTCTAATGGTTCTTAAAAGTCTGAGAATTTTAATTACTGGCAAGTCAATACTTGTAAAGGCTAGATCAAAAAGACTAGTAAATACAATAAATCAATCAAGAATATTCCAGCTTTCTCTCAAATAACTTCCTTTTTCAAATATAAATCCATATGCAATTGATTTTAGGAGTGATTCAAGAGTAAAGAAAGCAATGAAAAAGTAATCAAGATTATCAGAAATTTTAGATATAAATGAATCAGGAGATTCGTTTATTATATAAGTATCCATGCTTAGCTTCAAGCTAGATCAAATTATACCTATGAGAACAATTGTTTCAAACCCAGTCCATTGAACAAATTTGTATATCCAAATTCTAAATATATTTTGTTTTGAAATGAAAAAGAAAGCAACTTCTCATTCAATACCTTCATATAATGGTTTTGATGGTTTTACTTCAGTTTGCTTTTTAGCTAACGTTTCATTGTTTATTTCAATTGATTCATCAAGAATATTTGCAGCTTCATCTTTCCTTTTCTTCGACTTCTTAACAAACTTTTTAAAACCGTTATTATTCTCTTGATGCCCTTGTTCATATTTTATTTGATACTCAATTGCATCTAAAAGTTCATCTCCTTTCTTTCCTTTTATGTCATTTTCTTTTGCTTCTTCGTTATTATTGTCTTTTTCAATTAAACCACTAAGCTGATCCTGCTCTTGTTGTTCCTTCTTTTCTTCTTCATCTTCTTCGACAAAACTATCAAGCAAAATTGCAAGGAAGAGATTTAGAAGCACATAATTTCCTAAAAATATCCAAGAAATAAGATATATTGATGCACTCCATCCACCATAAGCAACCATTGGAAAAAGAATGGATTGCCAATTCTCAACTGTAAGAATCTGAAATGTTGTTAACATAGAACTTGAAATTGTATCATAATTTGCTCTTGGAGTTCCTCCTGGAAAATGATCATATATACCTCCAAATAATTGCATACCCATCAAACTGTAAATAAATATAAATATTAAAATAAGCAGTGCAAGGTAAAAGAAACTGCTCATTGATCTTCCAATAACTCCAATAATAACTTGCATTGATTGCATTGATCTTAATAGTCTTGCAACTCTATAAAATTTATTTTTAGTATTTACCTTATAACTCTGAAAGTTCTAAAAATTCTGACAGCTCTGAAGGCACTCAATGCGCCTCCACTTCCTGACAAAAACACAAGTTCAACCATACTTAGGATAACGACAGTTCCATCTAAATAATTCATTGCATCTTTTAGATATGTTTTAACTCCAAGTCCAATAAGTTTTAACACCATCTCAACTCAGAAGATAATAGTGAATGCAAGATTTCATTGATTAAACATATCTTCTATGTTAGTATCAATTCCATAATGATCAATTGCAAGTATTAAGGTATTAAGAACAACTCAAATTGTCATAAAATTCTCAACTAAGGAAGACTTAACTACATATTTTATAAATTCTGTAATTAAATGATATTTTCTAAGCAAATCTCTTCTATAGACTCTGATATTTGAAAGTTCATCTATAATAATATTTACTTTGTAAGGTTCGAGAGCACTTATAATATCTTGGCCACTCCATTCAGCTCTTACTTTTCCATTCTTTGCTTCTCTATTTTTCCGATCTCTGATTGCTCTTTCAATATCAAACGATTCGTCAACAAATTGATCATACAAATCGATAGTATTCGGAACTGGAGTTTTCTCATTATTAACAACAAATTCGAGTTTTTGTTTAAGTAATTCCTTTTCATCAGCCTTTCCTTGTCTCTTTACTTTCTACTATAATTATAATAAAATTTTACTTTAGAAAATTGAAGGACGCTTGTCATACTGTTGGCTACTCTCTTTAGCTTTGTTGAAGTCTTTTCTTTCTTTTTCGAAAAACTATATTATACTATAAATATTTAAATTACTCTTCATGAACAATGGTCCCTTTTCTCTGTAATTTCTTTGGAATTATTTTTACACTAGATACACTCGGAAGCCTTTTCTCCTTTTCAGTGCTGTTCATTTTCTTTGGTCCTGATAACTTTGAATTTTGTAATGTTTTTGATGTAAAAGATCCTGATGAGTTATGACTCAT
>NZ_JAJBJC010000287.1 GCF_021811825.1 Candidatus Anadelfobacter sociabilis
GACTTCCGTAGAATACTTTTAGGGGATCTGTGTATTTTTTGTAGTTATCTGAGTTATGCTTTATGCCATATGCAAAGTGCTCTATGGATTCTTGTATCACCTCCGGTGATAGTACGTCGAGTTTGTATAGGTCTGTTATATGATGTGGTTTAAGGTGTATTTCGTCTAGTAGGTGGTAGTTTATGTTTTTCCATGCCTCAGGTAGTTCTTCGTGTTTTATTTTGTTGTTTGTTGTTTGTGTGGATTCAGAATTGGAAGAGGTGTTTGATGCTGTGGGGTCAAAAGAGATGAGTGTTTTGGAGAGGGCGTTCGATTTCGAATGTGATTTCGTTTCTATATCGTGTTCTTTGTTAGAGTTGTTTTGTGTTTGTGAAACTTTTTCTTCACTCTTCTTAATAGTAATAGTATTATTATTACTATTATTATATAGGGAAGTAAGATTACCTAAAAAATAGGCGTTATACAATTCAATTGTATCTTTGAAGACATAAATTTTAATGAATCCGTACCAAGCTTTTTTACCTTTCAATCTTTTAACTAATTTTTTAGTGCATAGTCTGTGTAGTGCGGTTTTTATATTATAATAGCTGGTGCAACATTTTTCTGAGAGCTCTTTTGTACTTATTCCATTGGGATTTATACCACTGATTTGATAATAAATAAGGTGAGTTAAAGCATCTAATTGTGTACCTTTTAATTTCTTAACAACAGCAGTTTTGTCATCTAAAGATTGAGATTTGTCATCTAAAGATTTACATACAACAGTGTTTTTGTCATCTAAAGATTGAGATTTGTCATCTAAAGATTTACATACAACAGCAGTTTTGTCATCTAAAGATTGAGATTTGTCATCTAAAGATTTACATACAACAGCAGTTTTGTCATCTAAAGATTG
>NZ_JAJBJC010000109.1 GCF_021811825.1 Candidatus Anadelfobacter sociabilis
TCGAATAATCTTAGCTTAAAGGCAAATGAAAAGCGGAAGCAGTTGTTATCAGATATCAAGAGAAAAGATTCTGAAATAGGAGCAAAATTGAGAGACCAAAACCCCAAAACCCCAAAACCCCTGATTCTATTAGATTAATAGAATAACAATAATATATTCCATTTTTATTTTAAAAATAGTAATGGCAGACGAATTCATGGATGAATGGAAAGATAAAGATAATAACGGACTTTATTTTTATCAATTTTTTGAAAGAAAACATGAAAGTGTTTTATTATATATCACAAAATACTTAGAATCAATTCCTAGTCTAGATTCAAATTCAAACTATTTAATAATTGATGCAAGAAAAAGAAATATCTTAGGAGATTTGCCTGTAAAAGTTAACAATATTTATTTTTGGATTGGAGCTAAATCAATTAATTATGATAGAAACTTTTCTGTTGTAGTAGATTGACTAAAATACATTTCTGGAGAAAATAACCTATTTATTGAGTTTCAATTCAATGAAAGTTTACAATTTCTCAGCAATTTTAGAAGAATGACTAAGGATGCTAAGAATCATTTTTATGCAATACAGTATTTCAATTCTGAAGACATAGAGACAATGCCTAAAGTGCTTTGATTTGAAATAATTGATATTACTAAGGACGAGACTTCAAAGTATTATTTCAGAATATACGAGACTGCAAAGGTTGCAGAATCAAGTCTCGATTCATCAAATTGATACATTTATTTAGATGGAGTTTATGATCCAAAATAAATCAAAGGATATTTTCTGTAAAGCAATTTTGTATTCAAATCTATATTTTGATAACAAAAGGTAAGTAAATTTGCTTTTAATTTTATCTTATTGAAATGATGGAAAGCTAAGATACTTATTACCAACTTCGAATATATATTAATTATCAAGCATTGATTATTCGCTCAATTTAAATTAATTTCATTTCTCACAACAATAAAAAGTTTATTTTTTAGCAAGAAAAGTATTAATAAAGAAACAAGCGATAATGAAGATTCAAAGTCAGAAGGAGAAGACTCAAAATCAGACAAAGATTCTAATAAAGAGGAATCAGATAAAGAAAAAGATGATAAAGAAGAATCACCAGATATTGGAGTACTTAAATCAGATGAACTATCTCAAGGTCTTGTGCTATTTATTAATAATTATATACAAGATCTGAAGGAATTTAATCCTGAGCTTGAAATTGAAATTAAGGGAGAAGAGTTTTGGAATGAGATTAATGAGCATTCAAATTTATTAAGCCAATATGAGATGTATTGGCCATTAGAGAACAACGAATTTGAAGATTATGAGATTGATGATGATATATCTTGAGGACTTGTATATCCAGTTGATACTTGGGATTGGAGAATCAAATCTCCAGATGAAATTGAAAATACAAAAGATGAAGACCATATTGTTAAATATGAAATAGAAAACGAAATGATGATTACTTTTAAGCAAGTAGATGAGGAGTTTGACTCTGAAAAATTCTATATTTATAGAGTAAGCATAGTACCATATACTGAGGATTCTGTAATTAAATAAAATTCGTTTTATTAAAAATATGGGAGTAGTAATGGATAAAACTTTAAAGTTTGAAGACTCTAATGAAATAATATTCATTAAGTCAAATAGTAAAGTTTTTGATAATACTCAAGTAGATCGTAATCAGCTTTTCTTAGTTTGTACTCCTTACACAATTTTCTTATGGTGAGGTGAGAAAGTAGACTTCTCTGAAATTAAAGGTGGAATTTCAATATTTAGAGAATTCATATATAAAATAAGAAAATAATGCAATTAAATATTCACCATCATTTACTGATGAAGAGAAAAATTTTAGTAATCCAAACTTTCAAATAATATTTCGAGGAACAGAAAACATCAGATTCAAAAAGTTATTTTCGATATGGAAAGAAACAAGATATGATTATTTAATGATGAGAACAAGTCCTCAGTACAAATATGATAAAGATAATGTAGTTAATCATCCTAAACATTTAACAATAACAGGAAAGCTTGCAAAGCAAGATGATGATTTAAAGTCATCTGAGGAGAGTAAATTTTCGGTTCGAGATAAATTAAACTCACAATCGGATCAGGACAGTATTAGAATGTTAAGAGATAATGCTTTAACTACAAAGAAATAAAAAGCAAAAGAAGATATCTGCCCTTGTAAATGTGGATGTTTCAAGTTCTCAAAGGAAGCAGTATTTAATAAATATGGAATTTGAGCTAACTTATTATCAAGGTATGATAATAAAATCAATGAATATAAAATATAATCCTCAAAACATATTTTATGCTTTACCAGGAGATGAAGAGTCAAGAGGTTCAAAAATTCCTTTATCAAGTGTATTTCAATATGAAATACAAGGAAGTAAATTTTCAAAGTCAAAAACAGGAAATTTGAAAGGAATTTTTGAAAGAAACACTTCATATTTTATTGTTGTCCATAAAAATGTAAAGAACAGTAAAAGTTTAGGTTTGAACTCAAACAACACAATATTTTTATGGAAAGGAGAAGATAATTTAAATAAAAATAAAAATTCTATTGAAAAGTTTCTTCTAACTCCATTTAAAGAAATAAAAGTGCAAAATGCTGTCTCTACACCAGCAAATACAAACAAAAGAGCTTCAGCTTTTGTTGCTCCTTCAGCATCCCTAATAAGGGCGAAGAGTACAGCAGGATATACAAAACCAAAAGGAATTGGATTAAATAACCAAAAAGAGGTAGAAATCATTCAACATTTTTATAGGAAGAAAACGAGGATATTTCTGGAATTCATGAAATACTGACTCCAATTTCTACTGGAAAATACAGAATCTCAGAAGATGGGAGTCAAATTGAGAATATTAAACCTAAAATTTCTAGCAATGAAGCTCTTGTGTCTATTAGATCGATAATTACAGCAGATAATGAACCACATTTCTTTACACAATTATTTTCTGGAACTATGGTAATCAGATCATTTGAATTTTTGCAATATGGAATTAGCGATGAATTTGGATACGTTATGATGTTCCAATTAATTGGAGTTCCTCATATCAACCAAAAAGCAGTAGAGGTCCCTGTTAGCTGGTCGTCTCTATCATCATCAGGATGCTATATTATACTAGCTGAAGATAATATTTTCTTTTGGATGGGTATTGATTTTAACAAATTTAATGTAACTGAATATCTTATTTCTGATGAAATGCTACAAAAGCTTAATTATATTTATGAAGAAGAGGCAAAGCATATCATTAATGATGAAAGAACTTTTCATTATATTTTGCAAGGACTAGAAACAGATTTGTTTACTAAAATCTTGACAAAAGAAGGAGAATTTGATATAGATATACCAAATTATGAATCAGAAATAATATATCAATATTGCATAAAACCTAAAATTCCAAGATTTTATTGATTATATGAAAGAGGTATTTCTCCTCAATACAAATCTTATCAAATAAATGAAAGAAGACATGAAGTAGAAAATGAAAACTTCTTATTTAAAGAGTACTATAATTTTGATCAACTCAATTTACTTCAGAAGGGAATCTATATGATTAATAACGATTCTGATATTTTTGTTTGGATAGGATCTATGGTTCAAGATAGAGAACTACTAACTGTTCTTCAAGAATTATCATCAATAATTCCAAATGATATAAATATCCATTTTGTTCACGAACATTTTGAGCCTGAAATATTTACATTATTAATACCTGAATGGAAAGATCGCAGCTTACTCTTGACTAAAACTACTAAAAATACGATGGCTGAAGTAAAGGAAGATAGTGATGAAGATGAAGGAGAAGATAAAAAATTTGGAGAGGGAGAAGAGAAGATTAGAATTCGATATTGGAGAATATAAGAAAGATGAAGATAAGCTAAGCCAGGAGAAGCTACAAAAATTAGAGAAACTTACGAATAAAATTAGCCT
>NZ_JAJBJC010000110.1 GCF_021811825.1 Candidatus Anadelfobacter sociabilis
AACCCCCCATGGATAGATTAATGAGATCGAACAAATCAACATGAGGTTTGCTGTTTTTTAAGCAATATGCTACTAGAGTAGAGAGCAGGTGAACGCAAGCATTTATGGTTGATCTATGTCGTGTATGCTGCAATTTAAAATGATTTTTGAGAATATTAAAGACACTTTCCACAACATTTCGTTTTTGTAGTAACATCTTCTCACAATCGAAATGAACTTATTGTGCATATTTTTCTTAATTCCAGTAATTAGCTTTAATCCGCGATTATACAGACTTTCACTTAAATTTTGACTAATATAGCCTTTATCACCTAGTAGTAATCCTGTTAATCTATGTGTTAAATCTGGAACTACAGCACGATCATCAACATTCCCAGAAGAGAAAATAAAGTTCATAAGTTCACCTTGTTCATTAATAATAATATGTAACTTCAGTCCATAGAACCATCCCTTTGTTGTTTTACCGATCTTTGCAATACCTTGAAAAACATTATGTACAGAAGTGCGTTTGTTAGAGCAAACTCTTATGGATGTAACATCGATATATGCAATTTCTGTACTACTTATAAACTTGCAAACATGGGCCATTGCAACAGCATCTCAAGATATTGCTCCGTTCTCTTCATTAATTCCACAAATCTGCTATAACATGGCATTACAGTGAATTCTTTACAGAAAAGAACATAGTGCTTGATATAAAAGTTCTTGAAAGGAACTGTGATTTGATCGCTGATATAGTAAAATAACCGTCATCATGAAAGAAACGCCAATCCTACAGCTACGTGTAGGATCCTTCCGTCGCTGAACTAATAAATACTTGTTGTATTCTTTGCAAAAATCATCGACTAAACAGTAAAGTTCTAGTATGTCCTTCATAAGGTATATAGATTTGTTTGTTTCTGGATATTCTATATACCACTTTTACTCTATATCTCAAATACTTGATAATCCATGATTGGGGTTACTAATGCCATTGAAGCCATCAACCTGCAGGTCAGGAAAATGATTAAAGCTAAAGGAGCTTTCCCAAATGATGAGGCTGTTTTAAATTAGTGTTTTTGGTCTTGCAAAATGCTAGTAAAAAGTGGACAATGCCGATTAGAGAATGGCGAATGGCGTTAAACCAATTTGCCGTTTTTTTCAATGATTTACACAGTTAATATGAGGGGGGTTGACTCTATCGCCTTATCATTACTACCAAACTCTACAGAAAGTATGCTGTATTTTACATGTAAATCGCAATCTCTTGCAATATACACAAATCAAAAATTTTCCAATTTAGTAAAAAAGGGGTCTCTCAGCGCAGCTAGCTTAATACTGGTCAATATAATAAGCTTCAAACAAATATAATAGTTATGCTTCAAAAACACATTTATAAAGTACTAACATCAATCAGTAAAAATTTAGGAGATAATTATACATTTTCAACATTCCCTATTTCAATTTTTTTAAAATCTCGTAATGCAAATCTTTTACAGAGTAAACATTATCTGAGAGTTTTAAATATTCTCTGCTATTATATATCTCGTCAGCAACAAAAATATAAATTCCATGATTTATAATTGTTTTTGCTTTCTCTTCAGTTAAATCAAGACCTAGCGTAACTTCTATCATTACGTCAATCTTACTGGTAAATGCGGTCTTGATAAATTGTTTATACCTTTCTCTTAAGGTTCTTTTAGCTCCGACTCCAAAGGCCCTTCCTTCTATTTTGAAAAAGCAATCAAATTCTGTGCTCTTATCTTTTTCATCGTGTTTATGTATTTCTATATCTTGAATCCCATTTTTACTTAAAACAGATAATATTCTACTTTCATAATTAGTACCCGAATCTGATATAATAGATTGATTCATGCTTTCTGAAAACATCAACATAAATATTTGATTTGGTTCGAGTCCTTCTCTCTTAAATTTAATAGCAAAATCAGAGAGGTTTTTGATAAACTCAATGGAATTCTCTGACATAAAATTCACCTCTTTCTTTTCTAACTTATCAAAAAATAGCAAAGACAGCAAAGCTCCATTTACTCTTGTGTTGTAGGGCTTGATAACAGAAATTCTATCATATTCTAAAGAAAGTGGATCAATATTTGCTAGTTGTTCAGTATCTGTGCTTTCTGTTATTTTGGCCTCTTGCAGTAGTAGATTTTTGATTTGATAAAGTTTTATACTAAATAAAAATAATTCTATATCCATATTTTCTTTAAATCGTATAACGATATCTTCAAACCTCTCTAATCTCTTTTTACTTTTTTTAAAAATATCACCAATAGCATTTCTACATAACTCAACATTATGACCTAATAAATGATATATCTCAATAATCTTTATTATTTCTAAATCAGAAGGATGTAACTTTGAAACATGCTTTAAAAAGAAATAAAACTGTAAATTGATATTTACTTTCTTTTTAGATAGCGACAACTTTTCTATTTTCATATTTATCATCAAATAAACTTAATTGTTTTGTTTTTAGTCTTGGTTCTTCCATCGCTACTTTAATTTGATTTGCTATTGCTCGTATTACAGGAATACAGACAGAATTGCCAAATTGTTTATAAGCTTGATTATTACTTACAGGTATAACAAAACTCTCAGGAAAGCCCTGTAACCTTGCCGCTTCTCTTGGTGTGATTTTTCTTGGATTCTTCCCTTTTTGTTCTATTAATATCTCAGAACCATCTTTATAATATCTTGCTGAAATCGTACTTGTATAATATGAATTATAGTTGAAAAGGGAATATCCAAAACCATTGCCCCTTTTTTTATGCTCTTCTTTTCTTCTTTGATGTCCCGCCCATAACCTATCTGAAATTGTGTATCTATCTTCAACTTTTTTTTCTAAAATATCACCAACTTTCATATTGATGTTTTTTTCTTGTGGAAAAGCAAAATCAAGATTTTCTAAAAAACCAACAATATAAATTCTTTCTCTATTTTGAGGAACGCCAAAATCCTTTGCATTTATAATCTTTGTGTGCACATTGTATCCTAAATTATACAATGTATTTTCTATAATTTTATATGTTTTTCCTTTGTTATGATTCTTTAATGCTTTGACGTTTTCTAAAAAAATAACTTTTGGTCGATGGTAGTTTATAATCTTTGCGATATAAAAAAACAATGTGCCTCTTGTATCTTCAAATCCCTTTTTTAATCCAGCATTTGAAAACGGCTGACAGGGAAATCCTGCAAGTAAAACATCAAATGTTGGTATATCTTCTTCGTGAATCTTAGTTATATCTCCAAAAGGCTTATGATGGAAGTTAGCTTCATAAGTCATTTGAGCATATTTATCCCATTCAGAAGAAAAAACACATTCACCAAAATAACTTTCAAATCCAAGTCTTATACCACCAATACCAGCAAATAGATCTATAAATCTGTAATTCTTTATATCTTTCACAAAGGTTTTATAAAATACTTTAACATAGATTCTACTATAGCTTAACAGGCATATTTTTTCCATATCTTTATTGTTCGTAAATTCGCAAGTGAGATATATAAATGGTTCTATTGCATCTGCCGAAAAGTAACAAACAAAACAAAGTTTTTTAGTATGATGAATTTTTGCAGAATTATTTACACAATTAATATGACAGGCTCTTTTAAATTTACAATTCAAATGATCCAATAGAATTGGATGTAGATTGTTTCAAAGATGTGTTAGGTGAAAGAGATTTGTCTATAGTTTGCCCTCTCCCCAACTGCCGTCTCGATTCTTTCTGCACTTGCTTTATGTCAGCTTTCGTGATGGTATTTGATGCATCATACTTGCTGACAATCATGGAGCCCTCGTTATACAGCTAAAGCGAGATAAAAATGGTATACGGCAGGAATGTGATATGATATGATATGATATGATATTATTTAATTATCAAGAATTAAAGTAATATCGGATGACGTATCCAAGTAGTTTTCGCAAG
>NZ_JAJBJC010000111.1 GCF_021811825.1 Candidatus Anadelfobacter sociabilis
TGAATTTTTAAAATCCTCCTGGAGTAAATATACAAAAACATGCCCTATATTCTGTAAGTCTTTAGTTTTTAAAAAATTCTTATACGAGAAGTCATAATAATATTTTTGTCTGTTTTCTGCATTATGTAGTCCGCTTATTGCAAGATTTTTTAATTTTTTAGGCAAATCTGTAGATTGACTTAATTTTGTCGAATATTTTTCTTTATTCAATCCGGTAAATTGATCATTCAGCAATTTTTTCCATGCACTACATTTTCACCCCACCATAGGTGTTCCAAATGAATCACCACTGCCTAATATGATTAACTCTTGCATCACTATTTTAACATGCAATATATGAATTACTTACGTATAGAATGACAAGACTACTTTTATCAAAGTGATCTATGAGATGGGCAGTAATATTTATGTAAAAAAGCGAGACTCAGAAAAGCTATTTTTCCGATAGTGTCAAATCAACCTTCGAATCTTTCCAAACTCGTCAAATCTATTACATCTATATCCAGAAGCTTAATATTGCGCAATGCTTGCACTCCCTCATAACTCCAGATATCATCACAGTTTAGAGCTAATGTGCTGACGCTGCTGCCTATTCCATCTGCTATACAAGTAACGATTTCATCTTCCATAGGTATATCTAGATACAATGCAGTTAGACCATTTGTAAGAGGTAATACACCAAGAAAAATGCGTAAATCTTCTATTGATATAGTCTCAGCACTTAAACGTATTTCTGGTATCTCGTATCCAATCAATGAATTTGCTAACGTTGTCATACTACAATCATACGCCCTACCATTGATTTCACAAAGTACATTACTTACCGACCCATTAGTAGATTCTGTCAATTTTCCGCTTTTCATATAAAACTATAAATTACTGCCACGATACATTTATATGTTAATGATTATTGTTCATTAGGTCAAGTATTTCTTGTTATTTCATAACAACATCTTGCATCTTAGTATGAATTAACAAAATAACATTGATTCACGTATAAGTTGAATATACAATCTATATTATTAGAATCTTTTTTACATAGGCGAGAATGATGAAAACTGCATATACAAAAATTATGGAGGAGTTATATATTCCTAGTGAAGAGTTGTTTAATTCCAATTTCAAGGATAATTTCAGTCTGGAAGAACAATATAAAAAACAATACGATGTTGCTGTGAAGGCTTATACTCAATTAACAAGAGCTTTTTCTCAGGATAAAAAGAATACATATCAATGTTTCTTAGTTGCTTGTATTGAAACAGTACTGAATGACAAAAAAGAGATAACTCCTGAATTTATAGCAAAAGCCCTGCTTTATTTAGGTGATATAAAAAACGATATTCTTAGCGTAAATTGTAAAAGAATAGATAAGATGTTGGAAGGAGAAAAGGATGCTACTAGTTTATCTGATAGTAAAGTTTTTGAGGAACTTTCTCTACCAACAAAGAAGATCTTTGATAATCAATCATTTAAAGCTTGGCAAACGATCATTAATCAATCAGATTACAAAAAGAGAGTTCTTTCATATTATGTAAATTTAAAAATAGAAGGCGAGAGAAAGTTTGAAAATTTTAATAAAATAGAACAAGAAGTTGCATATGATATTTTTGACCTGAAAGAGAATGTTAAAGATAGTCCAGATAACAAGAAAATGCAAGAATTAGCAGTGCTTGCACTGCCCTATTACTTTAAATCTGAAAATCAATTTACAGTAGAGCATTTTGAGAAATGTAAAAAGATATTAGAACGACAGTCCCATACTAAAATTCAACCAACAACCAGTCAAACAAGACAATCAAATAAAAAAATAAAAAAGCTACAAAAGGATAACATAAAATACAAGAACAAACCGAAGCTTGATATCAACACTGATAAGTTACCTAATATTGCTGTTAGCGCATATAGCAATGATCAAAAATACCACTACCGTTTAACAAAATTACCTAAGGATGATATGCATGCGTATATTCTTGGTCATATCACAAATTGTTGTCAATCAATAGGACAGGCTGGAGAGTCTACTGTAGTAGATGGTATACTATCTGCAAACAGTGGTTTTTATGTTTTACTCAAAGCAAGTGCACCAAAAAACTAAGGCGCAGACAATACTACAATTGACTACAATACTACAATTGACTACAAAAAATATAAGATTGTAGGACAAGCATATGCTTGGCTCTCTAATGATGATAATTTAGTGTTTGATTCTTGGGAGAGTAAAGGTAGAGAAGATGACACAATACTTGGCAAGTTAATAGAAGAGTTTGGGGGGAAATTGTTAAAGAGAAAGCTATTTGTTGGTGGAGGTGGCGCTACTCCATCATTTTTTCAATCCTCTCTTGCCACAACATTAGAGAAAAGAACTGAAGATAAAAATGTTCTAGAAATATGCAACACGCTCTTTAAGGACGGATCGGACAATCTCTATGTTGCAGTCTACAGTGATGCATCACTAAAACAGTATTTGTTGTATGATGATGGGATTAAGTTCCTTGTAGATAAAGATGCGATACAAGAAACGATACAAGAAAAAGTGAAAAGTATATTAGGATCCCAAGAATTAATAATGACTAGTGTTCATGATAACAATATAATAGCTATTAATGCTCTTATTGAAAAAATAGAACATCTAGATGTTACACAAGGCAAAAAAAAAGAATACTTCACAACTTATCTGAAAGAGTTAGTGCAAGTATCGCAGAGTGAGAAAGCAAATGCACTGGCTGGTTTAATAAATTTCGGACTTGATAAGCTTTATCAACATAACATCACATGCGCAGATCTTGTTGCGCTTGATGTAAAAATATTAAAAGTAATGGCAGAGACGAATAGTGAAATCATTGAAAATATCACAACTCTTACTGCAGACAATATATCTTTTGATCAAATAAAAGCATTGGATGCTAGTGCAATCCGTGATCTATTTTCTAAAAATGGTTCTAATGGTATATGGAATGTGCTTATCCCTATAATACAAGAAAAAGAGTCCCAGTCTGAAAAAACCAAAGAGGAAGTAGTGTCGCTAAAAGAGAAAGATATATGGGAGAGAATCTTTAAGAGCCCAGAGCAATATGTTGCATTGATCTCAAATGCAGCAAAATTAGAGGCATTATATAGTAAGAAAAATAAAATAAGAGACATGTTATTAATTAGAGAATTAGTTACAACGCTATCAGCAGAGTCTTGGAAAGACAGGCCAAAGGCAATTACTGCACTGACTTCTGATAGTGCACTAAGACTTTACTCATATCTTGATAAAGATAGTCCTTATAATGCGTTTAATATAATCAAACAGTATTTTACTAGTGGAAATATTAGTGAAGATAAAGCAGAAGAAACTATTAACGCAATTGGCTCTCATAATGCAATTTTATTGATGAATAGTCCCGATGAAGGAAGAGAAAATATTAATCCCGATGAAAGAAGAGAAAGAAGAGAAGGTATTATAAAAAAAATATTAACAAACCCAGGTTTAGCAAGTAAAAATGCAGTTGCTGCAATGTTGGAACATCAAGATTTAGATTACACTCTCAATTTATTAGGTAATTTAGATCATGATAAGATCGCAATAATCACTTCTTCAACAATAATAAAAGCAATAAAAAAGTTTCGAGAAAGACTTGGAACAGAAGCGTTGTTATTAAGTGATTGGGGATCGTTAGATATTAAAAAGATTCGACCCCTTGCTAGCAACATTAATGACGCTATAGGTAACAATAATTTACTTTACGAAGGTATTGATAATTTAGCACAATTATTGAATCTTAATACACTTGAAAGTATGAGCTTCTCTAATATAAGAAGTCTTACTACTAAGATAGCACTGACATGTATCAGTAAATGTTATGAAAAAAATAAGAAATTAAATATTAGTGCTTTTGGAGAGATAGATGATAAAATGACAAAGCGTCTCTTTG
>NZ_JAJBJC010000288.1 GCF_021811825.1 Candidatus Anadelfobacter sociabilis
CCATCATTAATAAGATAATTTCCTTTTAATCCATTTATCCATCCATCTCAACTATTCCTTATTCTGAATAAGTAAAATAAAAGGACTAAGATTGCTATTCATATAAAAACACTTGAAAATAATAACTTACTGGCTTTATATATTCTTTTCATTATTCAGATAATGCTATGAAATATCGTAAGAACAACAATTGAGGTAACAAGTACAAATCGATTTATTCCTCCATGATCATCCATCTTCATTCCATTTGCATATAAAAATAAGACTAATGCATTTAGATATAGAAGGATTACTCAAATCATTGGAAAGATACCATAAACGCTAAGTACAAATGTGATATACCATACTATACTTCAAATGATAACCTGATATAGCCATACTGCATACATCTTTCTAAAATAGCCAATGCATATATTAGGATCGGAATAATCATAGGGTCACTTTCCTAATGAATTAAGATATAGACCATTTATAAGTGCCAATAAGACAACAAATCCAATAATTTTAACTATAAAGCATAGCTTTCATCTTATCTTGATACTCTTTCTAATCCAATTGATTTGATTTATTTCCTTATCGCTTGAAGCTGTATCCTTTTCGTCAATTCATTGAGTTGCTAAAATTATAGTTATTACTTTATAACTTGTAAATTTGCTTATTAGCTTGATATGCATTGGGACAGAATTATTATAAGTTTCCCAGCTTTTCATCAATTAATTAATTTTTAATTTCCATTAATTATTTAAACTCATATTTTATGAATTGATCTAATATTTTGAACTGCTACAAATAGAAAGTAAAACTCAAATGATTGAGAATAATGAATAAGATTAATGAATAATTAAGCCTTATGATGAATATTTTAAGCATGGAATATATAATAC
>NZ_JAJBJC010000046.1 GCF_021811825.1 Candidatus Anadelfobacter sociabilis
TATCCAACGCTTATCATTTTCAAAAAGATGTCTTAGATCGTCTATATTATATTTAAGCATGGTTACCCTATCTATCCCTAGACCTAAAGCAAAACCTTGATACTTATTTGAAGAAATCTTAACATTTTCTAAAACATTCGGATGAATCATACCACATCCACCTATTTCTAGCCAATTGTCTTTATTATCTATTTCAACACATCCCCCCCCCACTCGTGTCGATTGAGTATCAAATCTCATATCAAATTCAAAAGAAGGAATGGTAAATGGAAAGTAGCTAGAACGAAATCTTGTAATGATTTTATCTGTATTAAAAAATAATTTAAAAAAGCTCTCTATAATATCAATCATATGAGCTACTGTTATATTATTATCAATCCAGAGCATTTCTAGTTGATGAAACATTGGAGTGTGTGTTGCATCATGATCTGCACGATATACTCTTCCACAATTAAATATTTTAATAGGCGGTTGGTGATTTTCCATATATCTAATTTGTACAGTTGATGTATGGGTGCGTAGTAGCATCTTCTTGTTGTGTTGATCATGACAACTTTGATTACTAGAGTCTAAATTTACATAAAAAGTATCGCACATCTGCCTTGCAGGATGATTCACACCTATATTAAGAGCTGTAAAATTATACCATTCACTCTCTATTTCCGGACCATCTTGCTCCTCAAATCCCAAAATCGCCATTATAGAGCGAATTTGCTCTATAGAATGTGTTAGTATATGTTTTTTTCCAAAATTTACATAAATATCATGACCAGGTAATGTGACATCTATCTTATCTGATACAAACTTTGTTTCTAATTGTTTACTTCTCAGCTCTTCATATTTTGATGAAATTGACTTTATAATAAAATCTTTAATTTCATAAATCATCTTATAAAAATCTTTGTGTTGTTCTGAACCTATAAGATCTTTAGCCTCTTTTAGAAGGGATGTTATTTCACCATTATTACCTAAAAAATCTATTTTCAATTTGTTTAGTGTATCTAAATCTACAGCATGAATTATTGATTCTTGAAATCTTTCTTTTATATTTAACAATCTTTTGCTATTCATATATTTTGTCGTGCAAGAAAAAAATGTATTAGTAATTAAAAATCTTCTAATAGAATTCTTAGTATATTAGATATGCAATGTCCTTTCATTAGCTGCTAGAGAAGCTTCGTGGATCATCTCGGATAATGTTGGGTGTGGAAATATTGTTTGTATTATATCTTCTTCTGTTCCTTCTATTTTTTTCAAAAGATTAAGTCCATAAATCATCTCAGTTACATTTGATCCTACCATATGCGCTCCTATTAATTCCCCTGTTTTAGTATCAAAAATTAATTTTACCATGGAGTTTTTTTCTTCACCTATAGCAACGGCCTTACCGTTTGCAATCCCGGAAAAACGCCCTACTTTTACGCTAATACCCAACTCTTTAGCTTTTTCTTCACTAAGTCCAACACTAGCTATCTGTGGAGTAGAGTATATACAGCTAGGAATAGAATTTTTACTCACTTTAGTTTCGTGAGAACATATACCAGCTATTTTTTCTACACATATAACGCCTTCATGGCTTGCTTTATGCGCTAACATAGGAGCGCCTATCACATCGCCTATTGCATAAATATTAGGTTGATTAGTAGAAAAATCATCATTAACAATGATAAAACCCTTTTTATCGCATTTTACTGCAGTATTTTCTAGACCAATATCTTCAGTATTTGGCACCAACCCTACAAGGGAAAGAACTTTGTCAAAATGTAATTTAATATTTTTTCCATCTTGAGAATTTCTAATTGTTGCCATTATATTAAATGGATCATCAGAATTTATACTAATTAACTCCATATTAGTTAAAATCTTTATTCCAGAATTTATAAAATCTTTTTCTAAAATATTTACTATTTCTTGATCTTCATTCATCAAAATTCTTGGCATTGCTTCAACTATAGTGACGTATGAACCAAGTGCACTATATAAAGTTGCAAATTCAACTCCCATGACTCCACCACCTATTATTAACAAATTCTTTGGTATTTCCCTTAAAGCCAATGCATCTTTATAATTTAAAATATTTTTATGATCAATTGGTATATGATCCAGTCTTATTGCTCTTGCTCCAGTTGCTATGATAATACTTTTTGCTTTAATAATTGTTTGGGTAATATTATTTTCTGACTTAAACTGTTTCACTAAGATATTTTGCTCATTGAGCAACTTTCCCTCTCCATTCAATACTTCAATGTTATGTTTTTTCATCAAGTTTTTTATACCATTAGATAACTTTGCGGCAACGCGTCTTGATTGATCTATCATAGCACCTAAGTTAGGGATTATATTGCCTGTGGTTATACCACATTCATTCGAATGCTTGATAAGCCTGATAATTTCTGCATAATGAAGCAGAGCTTTGGTTGGAATGCATCCCCAATTCAAACAAACTCCACCGAGTTCTTCTCTTTCTACGATAGCTACACTAAAACCAAGTTGTGACGCTCTTATTGCAGCAACATATCCACCTGGTCCACTCCCTATTATTACTATATCAAAAAACTTCTCCATACTGCAAAAATATTACTTTAAATAATTAATCTTCAAATAGCAGATCTTTACTATACAATACAAGTTCGCAAATTTTTCTCTTTTTACCAAAATCATCTTACTCTAGTCAATTTCATAGAAAAATAAGCCACGGATTCTCAATATAAAACTGGATAGCTTGCAAATATTTTGCTGCTACAACGCCATCAACAATGGTATGATCACAAGAGATTGATAAACGCATAACACTCCCAATTACTATACTATCGTTTATAACAATTGGTTCTTTTTTTATAGATCCTATTGCTATAATACAAGATTGTGGTGGATTAATTATTGCGTGAAACCCATCTACTTTATACATACCAAGATTCGACACAGTAATACTTCCTCCTTGATAATCTTGAGGTTTTAACATATTTTTTCTAGCTTTAGTTGCTAATTCTTTCACTTCTTTTGAGAGTTGTACTATCGTTTTATTATCAGCATTGCGCAATATTGGAGTAATAACACCTCCATCAATAGAAACAGCAAAGCAAATATCTATGCTAGAAAATTGCTTAATATTATAATTAATGCGAGTGGTATTTACTTCTGGAAAATCCCTTAATGCTAAAGCAATTGCTTTGAGCATAATATCATTTACAGAGATTTTTAAATTTGAAGTAGAGCAAATATTGCTCTCTTCTTGCTTTTTCAGTGAATGATTAATTTGTTCTCTTATATCAATCAGCTTATCAACATTGCAAACAATATCCAAATAAAAATGTGGTATTGTTTGTTTTGATTCAAGTAACCTCTCACCTATTGTTTTGCGAATCGAAGACAATGGTATAACGATATTTGTCTGATTACATTCATCTCTATCAAACTCTTGTATATTATTACTAGATCCACAAAACGTATCATAAGAAAGAGTTTTTAACGCATCTTCTATATCTGCTTTTATTATTCTATTATATGGTCCTGTCCCATTTATTTTAGATATATCAATCCCATTTTGAATAGCAATCTTTTTCGCTAAAGGACTAATTTTTATCCTATTAACAAAATTTTGCTCATTAATAATTTCGCATGAAGTACTCGTAGTGGTGTATTGGTTGTGCAAATTATAATCTCTTTTTGTATTATCTTGGATAGTAGTACTATCATCAATTTGACTACAATTATTAGTATCTGTATAATCCCTCCGCGACGATGACAAAGCAGATTGCTCGTCTCCTATTTCAAATAGAATTGCTATTACATCATTCACTTTAGCGGTGGTCTTTTCTTGAGCTAGTATCTTTCCAATTATTCCATCTTCACAAGCCTCAAGCTCCATTACTGCTTTATCCGTTTCTATCTCTGCTATAACATCTCCAGACTCAACTCTTTCGCCTTCCTGCTTAAGCCATTTCACTATTGTACCATATTTCATGGTAGGGGACAAAGAGGGCATTAACACATCAACCGCCATTAACAAGCACCTTAAAGAAGAATAAAATCAAAAAACTACATTGCTTATATCTAAAACGAAATTCCATTACAGTAAAGAGATAAAAATGAATAAGTCATTATATGAATTTTACCAATTATACTCAATTTTTTAATAATTTCCTCAAGATAAATACTAAACCTGAAAGGCAAATCACGATATAATATCACATGTTTTAGTTATGCGATATAATGGTCATAATATGTATTATTGAAGACTATTCATTACAGAGATTTACATATAACCTAATAATATAAATTAACAAGTGAAATAGTGATTTTTAAATTTAGATTTCAGATATTGATATTTTTTATATCACTACAAGCAATTAGTTGGCTGTTTAAATCAATAGACTTATATTATTTACTATAATATCGTTTACTGATAATCAAAAATCAGGATCTCTGTAATGAGGCATTGGGGTAATGCCGTATACATTTTCTTTCAAAATAGAGTAAAAACTCTGTTTGGATTTCATAAGGGAATACCATATTTTTATCCTGCTATCTTGCTTCCAAAAAACATCTCCGACATAATCTAAGACTGATAATTGTGTAGCTGCTGCAAAATCAACTATATTAGAGAAAATGTCATTCGTTATATATCTGTTTTCACCTAATAGATACTCTATATATTCCATATGGTAGGATAAATTTTTTTTAGCAGCAATAATAAATTTTGAGTTAGGAGCGCCAGAGCGAAGCATAGTTTTAATTATTTTCTCTCTGAGAATATATTTTGTGATCTCATTAAAAAATTTGTTGCAAAACCAATCTAACAAATATCTGTTATTCGCTCTAATTTCTAAGTTATCTCCTAAAATACTATCTCCCTCAAATATTTCTTCTAAAAATTCCAAAACAGCCCATATACCAGAAATTGGGTATTTACTATTTTGATGTATTATTGTTGGAGTTTGACATAGGGGGTTTATTTGAAGAAACTCAATACGCCTTTCCCAAAATGGTTCTTGTATCAGTTCTGCTGTTATTTTTTTTTCAAATAAGATACATCTCAATAGTCTGGAGAATGGACAAATTGGGTGATAATATATTTTAAATATCATCTTTTAATAGTAAATTAGGCATCTAGTGTTTTTACATTAAGAGCATTGTTTTGTATAAATTCTCGTCTTGCCTCTACCACATCTCCCATTAGTGTGGAAAAAACCTCTTCAGATGCATTAAGGTTAGTGATATTTACTTGCAATAATATGCGTTTTTCTGGATCCATTGTAGTATCCCATAATTGATCGGCATTCATCTCACCTAAGCCCTTAAATCGCTGTATATATACTCCTCTCTTTGCAACATCAATAATTTTATTTAGTACTTGAGTTGGAACATTGCATTGATATGTATCACTTTTTATCTTCAATGATACCATATACTGATTATTTATGAATAATTCAGCTATCTCACTAAACTCATCTATATTTACCCTTTTTAGTCTGTTACATATTCTTATAGGCGATACAAATTCTTTATCTGTAACGCCTCTTGTTGTAGAAGTTATTTCCATCATCCCATCTTCTGTTATCTCAGAAATAAAGCTTATCTCTTCTCTTTGGTCATCATTTTTAGCTTTCAGAGATTTAATAACCTCCTCTTGGATAGATTTTTGATTTTGTATATCATGAAAATCTACTATTCTATTCTTTATTATTAAGAGAGATATGATCTCGTTCAAATTCCACTTTGTTTTCGGCATTTCTTCAACTAATTCACAAAAACAAGATATTTTATCTAAAATGATTTTTAAATCTTCTGCTTGATAAAGAGTTGTTGGTGTTTGTATCATGCAATCTTCTAACACAGAGTTTATCAAAAATTTTTGAAGTTCTTTTGGATTTTGAAAATATATGTCTCTCTGTCCTTTTTTAGCTTTATATAGTGGTGGTTGTGCTATATAAAGGTGTTTATTTTCTATAAGTTGTGGCATATATCTGAAGAAGAATGTTAAAAGTAGTGTTCTTATATGCGCACCATCAACATCAGCATCAGTCATAATGATAACTTTATGGTAACGCAATTTTGCTATATTAAAGTCTTCCTTACCTATACCAGTATTTAATGCGCTAATCATCGTACCTATCTCTGCAGAACCAAGTACTCTATCCATTCTTGTTCTTTCAACATTAAGAATTTTTCCTTTTATTGGCAATATTGCTTGTGTTTTTCTATCTCTCCCCTGTTTTGCGGGACCACCAGCAGATTCGCCTTCTACAATAAATAGTTCACAAAAAGCAGGATTTTTTTCTTGGCAATTTGCCAATTTTCCTGGTAATGTTGCTATCTCAATGCTGCTCTTTTTTCTACTTAGCTCTCTAGCTTTTCGCGCTGCTTCTCGTGCTAAAGAAGATTCAACTATACGACTAACAATCATTTTAGCATGATACGGATTTTCTTCGAGCCACTTATGCATTGCGGTTGTTACTGTATTTTCGACAATTGCTCTTATTTCTCCACTAACCAATTTGTCTTTAGTTTGAGACGAGAACTTTGGGTCTGGCATTTTGATCGATAATATACAAGTCATCCCTTCTCTTATATCTTCAGCTTCTAAAGTAACTTTATTTTTTTGGTTTATAAAGTTTTGAGCATAACTACTAATTGTCTTTGTTATTGCCGATCTAAAACCAGAAAGATGCGTTCCTCCATCTTTTTGACGTATATTATTTGTAAAGCATAATGTATTTTCGCTATAACTATCATTCCACTCTAATGCTACTTTGATTTCTATTTCATCACTTTTCACATCTATAATGATAGGAGTGTGTAGCGCCTTTTTAGAGCGATCTAAAAAGTGTAAAAATTCTATCATACCACCGCTAAAGCAGAAATCTACTTCTTTTGGTACATCTACTCTATCATCTATCAATTTTATTTTGAGATTGGGATTTAAAAATGCCAATTCTCTTATTCTGTATTCAAGATCAGCAAAATTAAATTCTGTTATAGTAAAAGTCTTGTTAGATGGTAAAAATGTTATTTCTGTACCAGTGAAAGATGGATTTGATGATGCAATTTCTGTTAATTCCGACGCTTTTTGACCATCCTCAAATCGCATAAAATATTCTTTTTTATTTCTCCATATTTTGACCTCTAACCAATCAGAGAGTGCATTGACAACAGACACTCCAACGCCATGCAACCCACCTGATACTTTATATGTATTATTATCAAATTTGCCGCCTGCATGTAGTTGAGTCATGATAAGCTCTACTCCAGAAATTCCCTCTTCTTTATGTATCTCTACTGGTATGCCGCGTCCATTATCACGAACTGTTGCTGAGCCATCTTTATTCAAACATATAGTCACAGTATCACAATATCCTCCAAGTGCTTCATCTATCGAATTATCAAGCACTTCATAAACCATATGATGCAGTGCTTGAGTTGAACTAACATCGCCTATATACATACCAGGACGTTTCTTAACTGCATCTAGTCCTTTTAAAACCTGTATACTCTCAGCATCGTATTTTTCTTGCGATATATGTTGTTTTTTCACATACTCAATGTTCATTGATTGACCCTTTTTAAACTCTTATCACATGTGTCATAAGGACAGATAGTAACATATATAGGTCTTTCGGGCAAATCAATTATTCATTATTGAAATCATTAACTTTTAATTTTGATCTAGTACTGATGATAATTTTTGTACCTATAACTATAATTTGGATATATTTTTACATATTAAAGATTTTAGTATAAAACCTTACTAGGTGTTGTCGCAAATTAAAGTTCTGTTAATCTAATTTTATTAATCTATACTATGAGTGTTGCATTTGATTTAGAGCAAGTGAAATTTCTTGAAAAGCAATCTTGGCCTTTTTTAGAAGCGTATAGAATTTTGAATAATATCAAATACAAAATTCCTGATAAAGGATATGTACTTTTTGAAACTGGCTATGGTCCTTCAGGATTACCACACATTGGTACTTTTGGTGAGGTAGTTCGTACTACTATGGTGATGAAGGCATTTAATGTTTTATCTGATATTCCCACAAAACTGTTATGTGTTTCTGATGATATAGATGCTATGCGTAAAGTACCGGATACAATCCCAAATAAAAGGGAATACGAAAAATATATAGGATTGCCACTAACATCGATACCAGATCCTTTTGGTACACATGAGAGTTATGGACATCACATGAATGCAAGATTAATAAAATTTTTAGATCATTTTGAATTTAAATATGAATTTGTTAGTGCAACGGATTGTTATAAAAGAGGAATATTTAACAAAGAATTGTTGAAAGTACTGGAACATTATGATGAAATTATGGATATAATGCTTCCTACATTAGGAAAAGAGCGCCAAAGCACTTATAGCCCATTTTTACCAATATGCAGAGAGAGCGGGCATGTTCTTCAAGTGAAAGTAGTAGACAAAAATTTATCAAGAGGAGAAATAGCTTATCACGATCCACAAACCAAAAAATTAATATGGACAAAAGTTACAGATGGACAATGTAAATTGCAATGGAAGCCAGATTTTGGTATGAGATGGGCTGCTTTTGATGTGGATTTCGAAATGTATGGTAAAGAGCATTACACAAATGGTGCAATATACACATCAATATGTAAAGTACTTGGTGGAAAATCACCAGTGCAATCTTTTTATGAATTATTTTTAGATGAAAAAGGTGAAAAAATATCTAAATCGAAAGGTAATGGTTTAACAATTGATGAGTGGCTCAAATATGCTCCTAAAGAAAGTCTTTCATTATTTATGTATGTCTCTCCCAAAAAAGCGAAACGTTTGCATTTCGATGTTATACCAAAATTTGTTGATGATTATATAAGATATCTAAATCAGTATCTCAATGAGAGTGATTTAATTAAAAAATTTACGAATCCTGTATTTCACATACATGGTGAAAATGTGCCAAATTACGACTTGAGTGACACAAATTTAAACTACTCTTTGCTTTTAAATCTAGTTAGTACTTGTGGCACAGATAACAAAGATGTTATATGGGGATATTTAAGAAAATCTGTCAAATATTGTAATAGCTCTATAGAAGAGAATCATTTAGTACAATCTATGATTCTTGGAGCAATAAATTATTATCATGATTTTGTAAAAAATAAAAAAATATACCGAACTCCAAATCAATTTGAGAGTAGCGCGCTCAAATCAATAGTTGAAAGGCTCAAAACACTACCAGAAAATTTATATTGTGATGATAATTATATACAAAATATCCTGTATGAAATAGGAAAATCATATAATTTTGATATGAAAGAATGGTTTAAGTCATTATACGAAATCCTATTAGGTACTCCATCTGGTCCTCGTTTTGGCTCATTTATAGCTTTATTTGGCGTGAAAGAGATTATAGAGTTGATAGAGCAAAAAATAAATACATAGTAGTTATATCATACGATGTATATGAGTAATTTGATATATTTTATATTTTTATAGTATGATAAGATTTCCCATTGCAAATGATATTATGTATATGTAAGAAATTTTTCAGTTAGTCTACACATGAATAGTTGATTAGTGATGATTTTTCTGTTACACTAGGGCAACATTTGGAAACATAATAATTTTGGTTATTGTAGTGATGTTAAAGTTGCGTGATAATGCTGGAGCTAGACGTAAAAAAAAGTTAGTTGGTAGAGGTATTGGTTCTGGGAGAGGAAAAACCTCTTGTCGTGGTGGTAAGGGTCAAACAGCTAGAAGTGGAGTCGCTATAGGCGCATTTGAGGGAGGACAAACTCCTCTGTATATGCGTTTACCTAAGCGTGGATTCAAAAATTACTGCCGTAATGCTTATTCAGTAATAAATTTTGATGATATACGTACTATAGTTGATCTTGATCACTTAGATAACGGTGTTATCACACTAGATCATCTTAAGAAAATTGGTAAGTATAATGGTAAAAAAAGTGTCAAACTTCTATCAAGAGGCAATTGTGATAGAAGGTTTGATATCGAGGTACATTCAGCATCAAAAGCTGCGATTGAGAAGCTAGAAGCTATTGGTGGCAAAGTACAAATAATCTCTAAATAACAATTTTTTACAATGAATCTTGAGATTATGTCTCATATCTGATAGAGCTAATGGAGCAATAAGGTCTTTGTGTCTTCTGTTTTGTTATAAAATTTATATTTGTATTTTATGCATATTTTTTGTTTAAATTTTTGCTATGATTGATGGCATACATCGTCGTAGCTACTTAAAATATATGTAACGATATAAGTGCTTGTGGATGGTGAGATTAGAGATTTTGTCAAGCTATCCCCTCAGCGTGCGAGCTTGTAGTAATATTTCTTATAGTGCTAAGTAGTGATTTTTTAAGTTTTGTTGTGAAAGTTTTATAAGAAGTTTTTTATTTTGCAGATTAGTGGTTTCGAATTTATCTTTATCTTTATTTTATACCGCTGTAATGCGCACTTATACAAGTTGGTTTAGGAATATTCTCATTTGGTAGCGAAGGTATGACATCAATACTGCGCGCAATATCAGTTTTTTAATATACACTTCGTTACATCAGCATAAGTAGCTTTTCTAGAGCATTCTAAGCAGGAGTAATGATTTTGTGCTTTGATATATCTTTAGCAGTCACTATCCCTTTCTAAGAATTGACGTTGTGATGATACAAAAATAGCATATTATAACATGCATTGTCGCTTTCTTGTATTTTTTCAAATAAGCTAAATTCTATATCTACTCTGACCTTTGTGAAAACTTTTAATTATGCCACACCAATCTATAATGCACCAATTTCCATAACACTTCAACAAAATGTGAGAGCACAGTATAAATAATAGTTCTAATATCTGATATATCTACAATGCTATTCTTTAATTCTGATATTCTAAGAGTATTGATTCCACCATTTATAGCAACTCTATATCACACTCCTGATCTCAATCTAAAGGTATAGTACCTTAGATGTATTTGATATGTAAATTATGATAATAAATTTTGTATCCAAATGATATCTCACTGAAACACAATTTTAGTCTGATAGCACACACTTACTTTAATCGCACATCTCAGCTCCTTAGCCACAGTGAAGATGATATATATCGATTATTACATAAATAATTAAATACTTTCTGTATTTTCGGTGTTTTTTGATTCACTTTTATCAGTTTTTGTAGACTCAATTGCTTTTACTGCTTCATTATTTTTTGTTATTTCAGTTGCTGTACTATTTGGTGTTAACGATTTGAGTGCATACTCACATAACTCAACAAATGGAACGCCATTTTCACTTGCTATTTCTTTGAGTTTATCTAATGTATCTAATATTTCTTGTGATATTGCTATACCACGCTCTTTAGATAAAAATTCCACTTGATGAGATATAGGATTGTGATCGGGATCTGGATTTCCCATATATACTTTGACTGTCGATCCCTGATTGTTTATAGAGCAAGGTATCTTAAATTCTTTGATCTGCGTCATAATTTATGTTAAAATGCTGTGAGTCTTTTTTTAGAGAAAAATAATGTGATATCTGTAGCAACTAATAGTTATACTATTTCCATTCGATATCCAACTCC
>NZ_JAJBJC010000112.1 GCF_021811825.1 Candidatus Anadelfobacter sociabilis
TGAATTTATCTCTTTCTTCCATCTGCTCATTGTTGTAGTCGAGATTTTAAACCTTTTTGATAACTTAATAAAATTCTCACCAGATAATGCGAGCTTAAGAACTTTTTTTCTAAATTGAACAGAATATGTCATCTATTCCACACCACTTCAAAACCACATCCTATCATAAATCATAATCCAATCCTATCACATTTTTATCCAATCTTAGATATATAAATTCTTTATCTTCATAGATGTTACATTTATATATTATACGTAAAACTAATAACAATTTGACTTCTTTTCTTATATTCATATAATGAAACACCTGTTGTGGAGTTTTTATCTAAAAAGATTAGGTTAATTTACTTATGTTTCTTGAGCGTTGTTTTAAGTGTAGAAAAATTGAAGATATGCTTGTACAAATGAAGCATACTGGTCTTAAGCGTTCTCTTGGGCTTTTTCAATTAGTTATTTTGGGAATTGGTGCTATTGTTGGTGTAGGAATTTTAGTTCTTACAGGCGCTGTAGCTAGCCATAATACTGGTTCTGCTATTGTTATATCTTTTGCGTTGAGTGCTGTGACTGCTCTGTGCACTGGTTTATGTTATGCTGAGTTATCTGCAGCGATTCCAATTTCTGGTGGCATATATAATTATATGTATGTTGCAGTTGGTGAATTAGCAGCATGGATCTTCGGAATGTTGTCATTTTTATTTTTGTGGCTAACTATTAGTGTAGTTTCTGTAGGGTGGAGCGGATATCTTCAAAGTTATCTGGTTGATTATAGTCTTGTCATACCACATATGTTTGCACATGCAAATTCACTCAATATAGATAGAGTGGATGTTATCAATTCATTTGGTATTGATTTGCCTGCATTTTGTATTGTTGCTTTTATTACTATTGTTTCGTGTTTAGGTACAAAAAGTATCTCTTTAATTAATACAATTTCTGTATTTATTAAGGTATCGATTTTATCCAGCTTTATTATTTTTGGTATCACTAAGATTAATCCATTAAATTTTGATCCATTTATCCCAGAGAACACCGGTACGTTCGGTATCTTCGGTTTATCAGGAATTATAGGTGGTGCATCTATGGTGTTTATGGCGTATTGTGGTTTTGATTTATTAGCATCTGCTACACAAGAAAGTAAAAATCCTCAGAGGAATATTCCTTTAAGCATTATAATAAGTCTTACTCTAGTAGCAGTTATCTATATTTTAGTCTCTGGGACGATGGTGGGGCTAGTAAATTATAAATTGTTAGATAACCCAGCGCCAATTGCTTTAGCTGTCGATGCTTTAAAGATGCCAATATTCTCTAAGCTTGTAAAAATTGGTGCTATAGTAGGACTTATCCCAGTGATGATAGGGTTGCTTTTTGGAGTATCACGCACTCTTTTTTCAATAGCTAAAGATGGTTTATTGCCTCGTTTTCTTTCTAAGGTAGATGCTAATACTCATGTGCCAATTAGCTCAATTCTTGTTTCTGGATCTATAGCATCTGTCTTGGGAGCTATAATGCCACTTAAAGATTTGATTGGTTTAATCAATATTTGTGCCATAGTGACATATTCATCTGTCTGTATTGTGTGTTTATATCTAAGATATAGCCAACCTGGATTACATCGTGATTTTAAATGTCCACTTATGCCATTTATTCCTCTTTGCGCGCTGCTTTCATACGCGTTTATGCTTTATTCTTTCCCCGCAGCAACTTATAAAGGATTATTTTTAATAATTATGACTTTATTAATGATATATATTTTTTATGGGATAAAGCATAGTACTTTGCATACTAAGAATATTTCATCAAAATAAATTGTAAAAAAATTTTGATTTAGAAGTAAAAAATGATTCATTCTGGTATATAAATTTGTTTTTGTAATAATTAATCTTGAGTATTGAGAAAAAAGAATGTACTAAAAGAGTATAGCAAATTTTGTCTAGATTGCTATTTTATATGTTATTGCTTGATTATGTGTATAGGTTGTAAAATATTGTCGAATATTTTATTAAAAACCATATGCAAGTTGAAGAATTTGTTAAACAATTTTTTAATATATGATTGCCTTTTAATCTTATTTATATCTTTTTCAACAATGTAAAGTGTTACGCATATTTTTGTATTTTTACAAAAAAGGAAGCTTAGCGAATACCTTAATATACGATTTTCGTATTATCGTTATTGGAAATAGTCAAAATAGAGTAAGACAAAACAGAAATATATCTGAATTAAAATAAATTTCCGTATTATAGAAGATTACTTAAATTGATGTAATCATGATATTTTATATATTGATGTGGAGCTATCTTCTACCTCAGATTGCTATGTTCGTATGAAATAAAGGAATAACAATTGTTATATTATTTGTTGTCAAATAACAATATTCCTATAATTTTTAAAAAAATCATATCCAACCTGTAAAAATGTTATGAAAATAGATTCAAGCTAACAATCTGAAAGTGGAATAAAAAACTCTTTGTCAAAATTTTTTTACTCAAAACTATCATAATAATTAACTTGAGAGGATTAGATTTGGGATTGGTGTGGTAAGTTATGTATTTTAGGATCTTTAAATATTGTGTAGTAGAAGTATTATCATAACCGAAGCATTATAATATGATTTGTACTTGATTAAATACTTCTCTTTTTTATTAGCTGTATGCATTATCTATTCTGTTATTGAGTTTTATGTAGTTTTTAAGCCTATCAGTAAAGAGTAATGGCTCTTACTGATCTTGGGAAGATAGTATTGCTGATTTTTTATTATGATATTTTTATAGATATATATCAAAAGCATGGCTATTGTCTATCTACTGTTTTCTATAGGAACTTCTATGTATTTGTATAAGAGAAGCTGTAGTATTTAGTGCATATTCGTTAAAATACCTCAGAGCTTAACATATATATCCTATTTATACAATAATTGTAATTGCATGTTTTTATTAATTTAAAGAGAGTAAGTATAATGTTATATGTACTTCCAAAAATAAAGTTAAGATTATAAATAAAATATCATATTAAAATATTTGATAAAATTATATGTATTTTTATACCTAATGTTTATATCAAATGTTTTTTCAAAAAACAAATATTAATTAAGTAATAAATGATGAGATATGGAATAAGAAAGGATTTTTATGATGATGATATAACTTCTTTTAAGAAAAAAAATTCTACAGACTACGGAGAAGGATTGGAATCATTTTTATCTGATTATCTAGAAAAGAATCTAGAAAAAATGATGATAAATTATTTAAAAGGTATTGATATAACGTTCATTATACAAAATATACTTGCAATAAATCAAGAACAAGTGCTAGGTCAATTGCTTAAAAGTTTAAGGGGAGAATTTTCTAATAATATTATTCATGAAGATATGGGAAATAGCTTAGGACAAACTATGAACTACCTTATAAACAGTGTACAAAGAGCATTTACCAAATATCTATAATAGTACTAAATAGGAAAATGCTAGAAAATAGTATAATATAAGATTATATAAAGATAAGCCTTAAAAAATTATGTAAAACAAACGATACTAGGATAGTTAATGGATGTTACAAGTGGTTTAATCAAGTACAAACCGCTTAAATAATGTTTCAGGTGTGAGAGAGATACAAACTTTTTTCATGTTTCAGAATATTCAGCTCCTAAAATGCATACAATACCATACTATATCCATCCTAAATGTAATCGTCTCAAACTAATTTATTTCCATTGTGCAATCAAGAAATTGCGAAATACATATTGAACTGAACAAAAATACATTACTAAAGTAACTAAAAAGTAGAGAAGAAAAGCATAACACAAAGAAGGGCTAAAAAGCGTAGTTATAAAGATTTAATTTAAAACTAACAGCAGATCACGCTTCAAATGATATAATATAACTCTTC
>NZ_JAJBJC010000289.1 GCF_021811825.1 Candidatus Anadelfobacter sociabilis
TTCAATAAAAATAATATATTATAAAGTTACTATAATATTTTTCAACTAAATATTCATCTATTATTTACTAAATTATTTTTTAAAGAAAAGATAAAGATTATTAATATAATATTATTTTTCTTACACAATAACAAATATCAAAAATATAATGTAATAGTGATATTACATCCAATTATTTTCAATTTTCATATGATGTTTAAACTAATAATTAATTCCTGAGAATGTTAGTGTTATCTTGACGATATTAATAATAAGAAATCTTAATGCCCATTAATAGCAATCTAAGCTTTTTTTACTATTTAAAACAAAGGTATAAAATAGGTTTATATATGCTTTAATTATTTACCTCTTGATAACCTGCTGTTCAGTTGTTGTTTTTGAAATAGCTATCTCTAAGAGAATCAATATCAATTTGGTATTTAAGTTTTGGAGACTCTCCGATCCTTACATTCTGAACACCTTTAGCATGCTTTAAATTAAAAAGAGTTCTTATTGTCTTCCTTCTTGCTCTCTATAAAAATATGTTAGAGATTTGTAATTTTGTCTAAAATAATACTACCTTCAAAATACTTTGACTTTTTATTGCTTGCAGTTATAAAATTATTATGTGTCATTGAAGGAACTAAAATTGGCTTTGATTCAACAGAAATAGAATCATGTGATTCAAATGCATTAGATTGATTTATATTGCTCTCAGATTTCAACAAGTTTTGTCTTGATTTGAATGACTTAGAATCAGAATATGATTTAAAATTATCATATTTATATTCAAATCGAGAGGAGGACGATTGAATAGTATCTCTGTTTATTTTTGTATTTGTTCAAAATTCACGAATACTTCCAACATTACTATCAGTTTCATTGAT
>NZ_JAJBJC010000290.1 GCF_021811825.1 Candidatus Anadelfobacter sociabilis
GCCCCCAAGGCACCCCAGTCCTAGCAACTACCCACATCACATCACAGCACTTACAAACCTCTATACCATACCCTGTACGCACTGCTGTCTACAGCCGTTCCAGCTTAAGCTATACTTTATCCTTTCCCAGCGCTCTTCTCTAAATCATATACTATTGTAATCCTCTTTATAATCCTATATGTCATTAACGTAGATTGTAGATTGTATCATATACTTGTACTGTATTTATATATCCCGATGCTATTTAAATAGAGTTATGGTTTCAGAATTATTTTCTATACTGCAGTGGTTTCCTTATAAGATGTAGGCATTTTTTGTTGTAAAATTTAGGTAGTTGTACAGTACTGCTTTTTATACTCTCTTCATCATTTATATAACGTCTAGAGGTGTTTTCTACTAATGCTTTGATGGGCTTTTGGTAGGAATGAGAGAAGCAACAATATTATTTCAGGTAATAAGGCTAAATTATGCGGTATTATAATGCTTCTTTAACTCTACCATGAACATTTATTAAGGCTATAATGCCCCGTCGTGTGTCAATACCATATAAATTATCTTTTGTTTAATTTTCAAATATGCTTTTTACAGAGATAATCGCCTCTCACTTACTATTACTAAATTGAATATCTATTAGTTAAAGCATCTCCAGAAATATTATTTAGAATCTTCGCAATTGTTCTGAGGCGATGTTCCCCCTATTGTAAAGAGGGCATATACCTGCTTAAATTATTCAATCTTAATTTACAAAATCCTGCTATGTCTTCAAAATCCACCTATACAGCCATAATACCAACATTGAATAAAAACAACACATCTTCAATCATATATTGCCGCAACTTAATCTCCCACACTCTCAAATAACCAT
>NZ_JAJBJC010000047.1 GCF_021811825.1 Candidatus Anadelfobacter sociabilis
CCTCTCGATATATAGATAAAGTGTTTACCTCAACATATATTTCATCACTATAAGATCTTTCCTCTATACAATTATCAAAAATCAGAATCCCATTTCCATTCTTGATGTTATAAGATAATCGCAATACAAGTCCAAGAACTTCTACTACTCAGCTCTAAATTTTATATTTTTATGATTATCATTTTCACCACACTCATATAAAATATTTTTTGGAAAAATTATTATGTATAAACACAACCAATTCGCAAATATAAAATGTTCATTGGATAAAACAATTTCTAGCTAGTCCCAAGGCAGTTTGATGAAATTATACATTTTACAGATTTAATACATTTCAATAAATAAAACAATTATCAATTATAACACAAGAAAATGGAAAATTTATAATGTGCTCTAAAAAATAATTTATTGAATATACCGCAAAATTATAACTCTAGTTCTTCCGTATAACCTCTCATCTATAATACAAAAAGTGCTACTGATCTGATTTATATCACTATTATCTGCTAAGTTGATAGCAAAACTTTTATCATTTTTTATTACTGAATGTAGTTTTTTTACTTTACGTGTTTGATTGACTATAGGATAAGGTAGGAATTTGTATCGCGTTGTTTCTACTACTATAATACAATCTTTTTTTATCCAATTTTTATCACGAAGTGTGCATAGTGTTTGTTCGATATTTTGTGCATCTTTATAAGGTAAATCGATAAATACAATATTGAATTCCTTATCATAACAAATTTGTGTCTTTTCTGAAATCTTTGTTATATCTTCTTGTAATATAGCGTAACGATCGCACGTAATACCTAGGTGCTCGATATTGCTTCTTATTATATTTATCATATTGATATTGTTATCAATGAAAAGCACAAATTTTGCATCCAATGATAGTGCTTCTATTCCATAAGCTCCGCTCCCACAACATATGTCTAAGATTGTAGCATTGTGTAAAAAATTTTCAGGCACATATCTAGCATGCTGCAATATATTAAAAATTGCCTGCTTTACCTTTCCTTTCGTTGGGTGAAATCCTATTTGTTTTTGTAAATTACTACTTATTTTGGGGGTGCGAATTTTATAATTTCTATATCTTCCACTTGTTATTTTCATTTTTTATAATGTGTGACTTATTGTATGATTTACTATTTGTTTTTTATGCAACAATATTAATCAATCTATAATTAGTGCTTAATAATTATAAAGTAATTTATTTATTATCTCATCATACTTATAAAAAGTACTAAGTTTGCCTATAGCAGCAAATGTAGGTTTTTGATTTTCTGCACTTTGCAATATATTTTTTATTGCATATTCAATATCACTGGTCTTCATTTTTTCTATTTTTTTCGTAATCTCTACAATCGGGAGTACAACGCCGTATACTGCATAATCTGCAACTAATTTTCCAGCTCTATTAGTTGTGCTTTCTAACGCCATAAGAATATTTGATTTAAGTTGAGCCTTAGCTCTATCTAATTCTTGTGCATGAATTTTGTAGGACATCTTATGCATTTCATCTGATACGGCATCTATAACTTCATTAATTTTTTCATGTTTGCTTGAGGTATAAATTTCCCAGCTACCGAATGTGGAATAGGATTGTGCAGAGGTAGAAATGCTATACACGAGTCCTCTTTTTTCTCGTACTTCTTGGAATAGGCGTGACGCCATACTTCCACCCGCTATAAGACTTGCAACTTGATAAGTATAATAATCAGGATGATGGAAAGATATTCCGGGAAATCCAATTACTATATGTGTTTGTTGTATATCTTTTTCTAATAATATAGAGCCTCCTATATGCTTTACATTTTGAGGTATAGCATCATCTTTGCTATTAAGTGTAGAAAAATTATGTGGTTGTCGTAATTGAAAATAATCTTCTATAAGCATTTCCACATCTTTGTACTCTACTTTTCCAGATATACCTATTATTATGTTATTTGTTAGATATCTATTCGTTATATATTTTATTATCTCTTCGCGTGTGATATTATTTACACTTTCACAAGTCCCAATTATAGGCTTTCCAGCTTGTTGATTTTCGTATTGTTTGCTTTGAAAAAGTTCATAAACAAGATCTGATGGATCATCATAAATCTCTGCTATTTCTTCAAGTATAACCTTTTTTTCTCTAATTAATTCTTCATTTTGATAAGAAGAATTATATAGTAGATCTGACAGTATTTCTATTGCTTTAGGAAAATTTTCTTTTAAAACTTTAGCATAATACACTGTTTGTTCTTTGCCTGTATATGCATTAAGATATCCGCCTATCATATCAAACTCTTCTGCTATTTGTTTAGCTGAACGAGTTGATGTTCCTTTAAAATTCATGTGCTCTATACAGTGAGATATACCACTGCTATAGCTTTCTTCATTAATAGATCCTGTTTTTATAAGTATTTGTATACTAACACTTTCTACACTATCTACAGTATCGACTAAAAGTGTTATTCCATTTTTTAATTTATGATGTTTTATTTGCATTTATTTATTCCCTATAGCAATACAGTAATGTTATCAACTATGTACATTGATATATGCGCTATAAGAGTATTTTGTTTAAACAAACTCTTTTACACATTTTATACAGTGCAACAAAGATATGTGTGAACTCAGATAAGTATTATATATACGAAATAAATGAGTTATACACAAGTTTAATCTATGCTTCCCCCAGAGTTAAATGTCAATTGTATCTCACTCCAGATGCTATATTTGCTTTTTGGTGGAAGATTTTTTATAGGAGATGCATTGTATACTGCTCTTATTGCACTATCGACAAATTTTGGATATAGAGGATTTTGATTTGATCCATTATCAAGAAGCGGTGTAACATTTTTTACAATGCCATCAATAGTGAGAGAAATGATTACCTTAACATGCATCGCTTCTTTGTTTTCAGATGCAAAATAACTCGCACCATAATATGCTTGATTCCAACGTTCCTCTATATGCGATCTTATTGCGTCTAATTCACTTATTGAAATCGGCAATTCTTCATGATACTCCTTATTAGTTTCACCAGAAATAATGTTATCTATATCATCATTAGTATTTTTTTTATTATCTTTACTATTTTTTGTTTTTTTATCTATCTTAGAGTGTTCCTTAGCAATATTATTTATTGCTTCTAGTGATTTCATAACTACTCTATTCCACTCTTGTTTATTATTATCTTTTTTGTTCTTTTTATTCGTTTCCGGTGCCTTTTTTTTATTATTATCGTTCCTATCATTGCTTTTTTTATTTGGAATATCATTTTGTTTTTTTGTATCATTTTTATTTTTTCTTTTTATGGGAAGTTCAGTAATATTTTCTTTTATATCTATTTGTTTATTTTGTTCTATACTATTGTCTTCTGTTATTGTCTTATCTTGTTTATTGTTAATTTTATTTGTCTTGATTTTTTGTGCTATATCCTCTTTTTGTTCAATTAGTGGCTTTTTTTCATCTTGTTTCTCACTTTTTTCTTTAATTTTACTACCTTTTTGTTTGAAACTAGCTTTGAGATTTGTTACAGATGTTATAGGTACAACATCGATCACTATTGCATAATCCTTAGAAGGTGTGCTAAAGTGATAGAATGGTAGTCCAAAGACCAGAGTGAGCATTAGAACTAAGTGTAATGCTATGGAATATACCAAACCTTTATTCATAAGTTTTATAGAGCTTATATAATTTTTGCAGCTTTTTTCTACTTCGACTTAACATTGTTAGTATCGTTGTATGTGTCATTTTCTACATCTTTAGCAGTGTTTGATTGTATGTTTGATGAAGAATTCTCTACATTAGTGACAAGCGCAATGTTTGTTACACCTAGTTCTTTAATTACTCCAAAAAGCTTTGCTACTTCTCCATAATTAGCACGTCTATCACCTTTGATGAATACACGAGTATCTTTTTTTTCTTTAAGCAGTGCTAGTATTTTAGTGCTAAGCTTTTCAAGAGAAATTCGTGTTTCCTGTATATAGTAATTACCTCCCTTGTCAACGCTTAATACTAATGGTTCGTCCTGCCCTGATAATGGCGCTGTTTTGGTTTGAGGTAGATCTACTTCTATCCCAGATATGAGCATTGGTGCAGTGAGCATGAAAATCACTAATAAAACTAACATTACATCAACAAATGGTGTAACATTTATATCGCTATTGAGTGCTCTGCGACCTGAAAACCTACTTTGGACTCTATTACCATGTATTGCTGTTTTCATATTAACTCCCATGCTGTTACCTTGTATCCTAAAGAGTATTTAATATTAGTTTAGTATTTCTTTTAGTATAATAGTAGATAATTCTAATTGGAAATCTTCTGATTTTCCAGCAATTTTCTCTATTTCACGTGAGAATTTGTTGTAAAAAATTACTGATGGAATTGCTGCAACAAGACCAAATGCTGTAGCTAGAAGAGCTTCTGCTATTCCAGGTGCAACAACCGCAAGAGATGTATTCTGCGCAGTAGCGATTGCTTGAAAACTAGACATTATACCCCATACTGTGCCAAATAATCCTATAAATGGTGAGCTACTCCCTATTGTAGCTAAGATATCTATACCGTCTTCTAAATTCTCAAGAGCTCTATTTGAAGCAAGTTGCATTGACTGATGTAAACATTCTTTCGTTATATTTACACTATCATTCATAGATTTCGATCGTGAATTTGCATCACTAAATTTTCCAAGTCTGTCATTTTTGGAATCCCACTCATCAAATGTTGTCACAAGAATTTGTGCTAATGGATTAGTATCACCACTTCTATGTATTCTAGTCAACACTTCATCTATACTCTTTCCTGATTCAAAAAATCTAATAAAAAGCTTCATTTGATTCTTAATTGTTTTAAATACAATAAGTTTATTAAAGGTGATAGCCCAACTCCATATTGATGCAAATATCAAAATTGTCATAACAAACTGTACAACAATGTTAGCTTGTAAAAACATATCAAACATTGAAAGACTGTGAAGTTTTGTACTAGCACTAGCAGCTAATTGATTCATTTCAACAGTACTATCTATCTTACCAGTCGGTATTGGTGTTAATTGAGTTAATAAACTCAATGTTAGTGAAAAAAAATTACAAAATAACATAGAAAATCTTACAAATAATTAATAATGTCAAAAAAATAATGATAAGTTGTTTATAATAAACCGAAAAAATAATCCAAAAAAAACTTAGGAAACTTATCAGCAAAGCTAAAGGAACTTTATAGCAAGAAGCATAGTTATTAGCAATGATATTGTAAATGCTTGTATATATTTTAAAAAACGAAGTGTTGAACATATTAATCAGATTTTGTAAAAATCTTTCATAAACAAAACCAGTAAGCAAAATGATTTTCAATCAATCTTCTATGATATAATGCCTCTTATAAATTCTCCTCCTTTTTTTATACCATTAGCACTTATCTCATGCTGCAAATCAGATTCTAGAAAAGATTCGACGTGTAAATTTTTTGAAAGTAAAAATGCCTCTACTTGTTTGCAACATATATCACAAGGAACAACATTATCATTCTCACCATGCACAAGTAGTATATTGGGCTTATTTTTGATTAGTGTAGATTCTTCACTTCTATTTAACCATCCAGAATAGCCTAGAACACCGAGTACTTGCTGTTGTCCATATAAGCCAGTATAAAGACTTAGCATTGCTCCTTGTGAAAATCCAACTAGTATAACTCGATCTTCTTGAGGTCTTAATCTTTCTCTTTGTTCTTTAATGAATGCAGTAACTATAGGCAATACATTTTCTACTTCATTTATCAAGAATTTATTATCTTTACTGCGCAAACTGAACCACTGCCTACTATTTTCTTGCTGATATTCTTCGCATAAATAAGGTCCATCTGGACAAATTATATGTGCTTTTGGTACATAATTTTTCAACCAAAATTGCGCTATGTAAGCAAAATCTTCTTTGTTCCCACCATATCCGTGCATTGCAATAATCAATAATTGAGGGTTCATATCGAAAGACCCGTGCTCATAAAATTTCAGTAATGACATAATAATACCTATGGTGTCAAAAGTACTTACATAGAACTTGCATAAAACACTAATAAATTATATTGTTGCATCTTAATTTACAAGAAGTATTATAAAGATCATAGCAATTAAGTATAAGTATGACATATCCAATACACACTAAAGTATTGATTATAGGCTCTGGTCCAGCTGGATATTGCGCAGCTATCTATTGCTCTAGAGGCTGTTTGGAGCCGATATTGATATCTGGGATATCAAAGGGCGGACAACTGATGACTACGACTGAAGTTGAAAATTATCCTGGGTTTATTGATCCAATTTTGGGTAGTGAGTTAATGCATAACATGGAGCAACAATCAATAAAATTTGGCACAAGAGTTGTTGAAGATAATGTAAGTAGTGTTAATTTGGGTATACGTCCATTTAAAGTATATACAGATTTTGGCAAAGAATATTCTGCAGATTCCATTATAATAGCAACAGGCGCGGTCGCAAAGTGGCTGGGTATTGAAAGTGAGCAAAAATTTATAGGATATGGTGTTTCTGCTTGCGCTACTTGTGATGGATTTTTTTATAAGGGAAAAAATGTTCTTGTTGTAGGTGGGGGTAATACTGCAGTTGAGGAAGCTTTATATCTTACTCATTATGCAACAAAAGTTATATTAGTACATCGAAGGAACGAACTAAAAGCTGAAAAAGTGTTGCAACAAAGGTTATTTAATAACCCCAAAATAGAGATAATATGGGATACAGTGTTGGATCAGGTGCTTGGAATTGATGTAGATATAAAATCAGTTAATGGCGCGCTCTTGAAAAATATAAAGACCAATATGTGCAAAAAATTAGATGTTAGTGGAATTTTTATAGCAATTGGTCATACTCCTACAACCAAATTATTTGTTGATCAATTAATACTTGACAATGATGGATATATAGTGACTGAGTCAAATAGTACAAAAACTAGTATTACAGGAGTTTTTGCTGCAGGAGACGTTCAAGATAAGGTTTTTAGACAAGCCGTTACAGCCGCGGGTTCTGGTTGTATGGCTGCTTTAGAAGTAGAGCATTATTTAAACAGTTGATTGTCTAGTCAGCTTTTTAATTGCGGTATAAGTGGGTTATACTATTTCAAATTTTGCCTCATTATTGATATGTCTAATTCTTATATCACTCTTATTTTAACTGGTATTTTGTTGCTAAATACTTAAAATTGGTAAAAATATAATAGTGAATAAAATATTTTTCACTGTATGAGAGAAAGTAAAAAACATGATATATATTAGATAGAGTATATGAAAATTTTTGTGTGCGCAGAAACTTAATTACAATCCTTAGAGTTAATTCTATAGCACCAAAATGACTCTTCAAAACGCTGTACACAATTTATAGATAATATTTTAACTATAAAATACTAAATATGTAAAATGTAAAATATCAGAAGATTCTTGATTTTTTATTAGTTATATTATAACTTACGCACTTCGCAAGTGTTGATTGTATAGTCTCGTGGCTTGCGTTTGTGCAGTAAATGTAATTTGATAAGTATGCAGAGGTCTCAATGCTAATTGATATACGCCAAATAATGGGACTTATACCTCACAGATTCCCATTCTTGCTTGTTGATAAAGTGGTGGATGTTGTGAAAGATCAAACAATTCATGCAATAAAAAATGTTACTATTAATGAAGATTTTTTTAATGGGCATTTTCCAGATTATCCTGTAATGCCTGGAGTTTTGATTATCGAAGCGCTTGCTCAAGCATCTGTGTTATTAGTAGCTAGTGGGATGAATAAGGAAGAGTATGCAAGTAAAATGTTTTTCTTTGGCTCAATAGAAAATGCCCGTTTTTCCAAACAAGTTATTCCGGGTGATGTGCTAGAGTTACATGCAGAAAAACTGAGAGCACGCTCGAATCTGTGGAAAATGAAGTGTCATGCTATAGTAGCTGGTACTAAAGTTACAGAAGCTACAATTTCTGCTATTGTAGTAGAAAAACAATCTGTACAATCAAGTTAGTAGAATTTATTAGTATTTTTATTTATTATAGTCAGATTGTTATTTTGAAGTAATGATACATAATACATCAGTTGTAAGTCAAAATGCAAAAATCTCTGATGGTGCAAAAATTGGTCCTTTTTGTGTTGTAGGAGATGATGTTGAGCTTAGAGATGGGGTAGAGCTATTTTCACATGTTTGCATAGATAAAAATACAATTATTGGTAGTGGCACAAAAGTCTATCCATTTGCAACAATTGGTTTTATGCCACAGGACCTTAAGTATGAAAATGAAGAATCCTATGTAGAAATAGGTAGAAATACAGTAATTAGAGAGCATGTAACAATACATCGAGGTACAAAGGGAGGAATATTAAAAACAACTATAGGTGATGATTGTTTACTTATGGTGGGCGTACACGTTGCTCACGATTGTGTTATAGGAAATAATGTGATTATGGCAAATAATGCAACACTTGGAGGGCATGTTATTGTCGAAGATAATGCTATTATAGGCGGACTTGCAGCTATACATCAATTCACAAGAATTGGAAAATACTCTATAATCGGTGGGTTAAGTGGTGTAGCAGAAGATGTCATTCCTTACGGAAGTGTATCTGGCAAAAGAGCATGTTTAATAGGTATCAATCTTGTCGGTATGAAGCGACATAAATTTAATAGAGAAAAAATCAATTCGGTACGAAATGCGTATGAAGAGATTTTTGGAGCTAAAAATAAATATAGTGACACAATTTTTAGTTTGAGAGTAAAACGGATAAGTCCAGAGCTCAGATGTGTAAAAGAAGTAGCAGAGATAATAGATTTTCTCGATAACGATAGCAAGAGATCTATTTGTATGCCTGAGTGGTTTTGTGATAATTATAAGAATAACTGCAAAAATTCTGATGATAAGATCGTGTAAAAACAGCTTACCTATGAGAGGCTCCATAAATTTCTTTGACATTCTCTGTTTTAATCTACAATTAAGAGGTCTTTAGATAATTTTTTGTATACAGTCTTTATCATTTTATAATTAATCCAGTTAACTTTTTATAATCTTTGTAACAATGCTATTGAAATTTTATGTTTACATTTATATTTTATATCTGATATTTTGACGGAGGTAGAGTACATAGGTAAATGCTAGTATCTTAGATTTTGGTACGTAGTTAATTAACTATAAATTGCATAATATTTTTGATGCTAATACTATAAATCTATCCCTTAAAGCTGTCTTTGCTGCATATAATTATTACATAAAATTATATGTTACTTCGTGGTTCATAATTTTTATAGCAAATTATGCTGTTTTATTGTCTTGACATATCTTCAAAAATCTCGATAATACAGCTTCTGTGTTTGATGGGTTTTGATGTGGTGATATGGCTAAAATAAATAGTATACAATCAATGAATGAGCATTTGGCGTCATGTTATATGAAAGTCGCCGTAGACGGCTACTTATTCAGGAATCTTGACGCTCTCTTCAGTGACTGTAGCTTGCGCGACACTGAAGATGGTAAATTCCTCGAAGCAAGGTTATACACTTGGATGTTAGAACGTTTGAATTATTTTCGTGGATATGATCATAAGAGTGATTTTAATCAAAGATTTATTGGTACATCTGAAAAGGATTTACTTGAAACTCTGTTTGAAGCATGCGCGATAGATGCAAGTGATATATTTCCTCCTATTATTCGTTACTTAGATGGTAGCGAACAATATGTTGGATATTTTGATATTGATCTTTATAGGAGTGATGGCACAAGCTATCAGCAAAGAGTCGACACCACGACTCCATCTCGTGATAAATTATTTACTCATGCTTCACAATCGGTTGATCAATGGTCCTTAAAGGATTACAGTGAATATATAAATCTACGACGAGGTGTCAAAAGTTATCTTCTAGACAAACCTTATGAAGTAATGACTCGCACAAGAGATGATATTCTATTTAGTAGAATAGACAGATTGTTAGGTGTCAATTATGGAAGTAACTCAAATATTGAAATAGAAGAGAAAATGGTACTATTCCAGAAACAAATTGTAAGTCGTTTAGAAATTAAGTATGCTAATGAATTAAGCAATATGCGTACAATGTTAAACAATGTGCGTATAATGTCTGAAAAAAATTGTGGATCACAATTGAGCGCTCTTGCTGATGATAAGATTAAAGAAGTGAAAAAATCATTTGCAGAATTTGAAGAAGCTTTGAGTAAAGCTAAATTACTTAAGAAGCAGATTAAAACAGAAAAACGAGTACTGCAAAGAGACGAGAAAATATTAAAAGAATGTGAGGCAATAAAAGCTGAAAAAGCTAAACTTAAAGAAGCAGAAGCTAAAGAAGCAGAAGCCAAAAAAGCAAAGATTGCAGAGTATGAAAAAATGTACACTACTGCTTTGCATATTTTTGGAAACTATAAATCCATCGTAAGAGGCATAAATTATTTATCAAAAAGCATAACGACAAAAAAATTAATTAAGAGCGATGGCGTAGTAAAAACAATAGCATCTTTGGGGCATTTAGGTGCTAGCATGGGATTGGCAACACTCAAAGGCGATGTGACTCCATTAATTAATACCGCCGTGTTTAACTTAAATGAGCATACAGATCTTCTTAAGAGCGATAATGCCATAATTCAATGCGGAATGGATATTTTTTCTGCTACACTCTCTAGCCTTGTAACACTAAATTTATTGGGAGCGGGTATTGGAGGTGGAATTGCAGTTTCAAAATGCGGGGCGCGAGCTCTTTTTGGTGAGAGGCATGCGGTAGTGCATTTATTTGATGTAGCCCTCGGAGTAAATGAACTAGTAAATGGACCAAATCTCATAATAAAACTTGTAGGCGGCTTAAAGAGCGTACAATCTTTCAGTGATACCATCGATGCAGCAGTGAGCACTCATAGCCCTGAGTTACTACAACAAATTAACACCTATTATATCGATCATACGCATTGGATAAATATGTAAAAATTCTATGTGAATAAATTAGATTACCTTAAGCATTGCAAAGTTTTTAAAGATGAGATGTTTAAAGGTTCTAAAAGACTCATTGAATTATACAATTATACTATTTGTGTAATGTTTTTAAAAAATCTGTTATGAGCCACCCATTGCTCAATTTTGATTAATTAAGCAATGGTGTTACTATTGCTAATGTGTAGAGAAATATTGATAAAGTAAATAAAGTATTAAGTAAATAAATTGGTATATACTATTGTACTGCTTTTTACGTGTTTTATGTATTTTTTATATACTCTATAAAAGAGAAGATATATACAAAAATAAGAGATGATGAGCAATATTAGAGTCCTACATATACCTATAAAAATAGGCTACTAATTTCTAGATGTTACATATTTCTCAAAATCTATAATCATTAATTAATTTAGTATTGCGATTATCTTATAACATCAAGAATGGAAATGGGATTCTGATTTTTGATAATTGTATAGAGGAAAGATCTTATAGTGATGAAATATATGTTGAGGTAAACACTTTATCTATATATCGAGAGG
>NZ_JAJBJC010000113.1 GCF_021811825.1 Candidatus Anadelfobacter sociabilis
AGGTCACCCCCAAAACTACACAGCGCACCATTCGTATATTCTCAATTACGCAATCACAAATCGCCTTTCAAATAACCATACCTTCTCAATATATCATCAAACCATATATTCCTTGTTTTACTAATTTTTCACTTGCAAATTCTCTATAAATTCGTTTATTATTGACAATTTTTCTTGTTTCCTTTATTTTTTATAAAGCTTGCATTTCTATATGATGGGAGAAAATGATCAAAAAAATTAAGAAATCATTACTAATTGATAAAAATCGTACTTATGATGAAGCCTTAACACCTTTAAAAGTTTCGAGTTATTTGGATACGCATGTGTTATCGCATAACAATCATTTGCATTTGTTACATTATCGGAGCAGCGTATTTTATAGTGATACAATTGGTATCATAAGAGGGCTTACTGCCTTTAACATGAACAATCCAATTACTATGAATCCAATATCTTCAAGTAAGATTGTGGATCCTGATCATAGTAATAAACCAATTTTAGATCAACTACAATATAATTCGATAGATACGATTAGCACACCGCTACTTACTGATCACAGTAGTATTATTGATATACATGACACTAAGATAGAAGATGATGCTAAGATAGAAGCTGCCGCTAGGGAAAATGAGATAAAGACCCAGTCAAAAATTCAGATGGAAGCAGATCTTAGAAATGTGCTTTCAGAAGATATGGCACATCATATAAATACAGTAGACACGCCGATTAAGGTGCTTGGGGGAGATTTTGTGATAACTCCAATGCAAAATCCCGTTAAGAATAATATACCACCTCAGGCGAAAGTCCGTGAGGAAAATGTAACACAGATAGAAAAGGAGACTTCAGATATTGATAAACTTACAACAATTCAGTTAAGGCAGTCTGAAGAATTGACACTTATATCAAAAAAAAATATTAATAACACTTTACAAGAAGAGCGCAAAGAAGATTCGAAACTAGTAGGCGCAATAAATCCATTTAACGCCCTTTTTACTGGCTGTTTATTGGCATATCACAATGAGATTACTCATAGCAATGAGATTACTCATAGCAATGAGATTACTTATCCTAGTATTGTGGTACCAACGCCTCAACGATTTGATCGACTGCAAGAAAAAGAAATACAAAAAGAAATATATGACAACGTAGCAGGAAATAGATACAAAGAGCAGTTAAAAGAAGCTACAGCAGATAAAGCAGCTGTTGAAGAATTCTATATTTTGTCTCAATCAGAAGTAATACCTGCAAAATCTCATGATGAATTTAATGAATTTGTGAAAGATACTATCTTAAAAGAGATGTCTATTCATGAAAATACTTCAAAGCTTGATGAAGCTTTTTATTATGGTAAGAGTAGCGAAGAAGCACTCGCTAAGGATTTTTTTTCTCAAAAATCAAACTACTACAAAAAAAGGGTAGAAAAGCTTGAAAGAGTAGTAGAATGTCAACGCCCTATCAAAGACAAACTTAAGAAAAATTCTAGTACTACAAAATTCTTAGAATCCAAAAAAGATGTTGAAGAATTCTTTAAATCCAGTCAGTTGACAGAAATAGAAGCAAAGGAAACAAAAGAAGTATTGAAGAAATACGATGACTTAGCAAACCTTAAAAAAGACAACAATATTAGAAAGAAAATGGACAAAGACCTAAAAGCCGCAGAGAAAGCCAAGAAATTGGCTGAGAAATTGGCTGAGAAATTGGCACTAGAGAATAAATTAGATATATCCAAGAGTGTTGTATGTTTGGCTGAAAATTATAAGATCTTTACCAGATTTGCGAATGATCTATCGAGTAAGATAACTGGCAAGGGATTGATTAGCGAGAATAGTGCTAAGCATATCGCAATTGGTGCTCATGTAGTAGGTAATGGTGTTTACGCGCTGCTTACTGGAGATTTGCTTATTCCGACGGTAACCACTGGTATGTTTGTTTTGAGAGAAAGCACCGATGTACTGAATGGAAAGGGGAATGTATTAGCACAAGCTACCTATGATATTGTTTATGCTACTAGTGTTGATATTATCACTCTTAATTTACCTGGTGTAGTAATAGGTAGTAGTATTGTAGCAGCAAAATATGGTGTGAGCGCTATTTTAGGAAAGAAACATCCAACTCTCAATCTCTTTGATATAGCACTTGGAGTAAAAGATCTTTTTAACCCACTCAAAGTGGTGAAAGCTGCTGGTATTTTAAAAATGGGATACGCAGGATATGACCTCACCCATAATGATATATCCTCTTCTCATATTGATGTTGATCATTTAGATACAGATGTTGGTCAAAATTATTGGCTAGCAGGATTTTGGTCAAAATAAAAAGAGAGAGGGAAAGTTCTATTTTAAAATGAAGTTTGCTGGATTTTCATGCAGAACTTTCTCATTTTTATTTATTCTTTTTTTTCTATTTTTATATATGTAATATATAGAGGTCATGAGTATGGTATTTTTTATATGCTTTGTTTATAATTTTGATCCTACTGGATAATAGTGCGAAGCTCTCTTGCAACTGGAGCAACATTTGATTTATCTACTAAACATCTCTCTCGATATGTGTTCTATAGTGCAAATTGACGAGAAAAATTGTTAATAAATTAGGAGACAATCTTTCTTCAATTCAGCATCTAAAAAACCTCTACATTTACAAAATAATCTATATATAAAAAAATACTGAAAGCTTTTTTCACCATATTCGCATTATTTATGCATTAATTCTATTTTTATATTAAAATTATACTTAACGTAGTAATATTCTCATTTTTAAAAAAATATTCATACATTCTAGTCAAACATCATAAACAGAACTTCGTTCATCTTATAAGATATCAAACTCTATACTCTCTTTTTAATGAGTTACTCAGGTTATGGGAAAATATATTTTGTTTAAGATTTGTAAATTTCATAAATGCATTCTTATTAGTTTTAAGAGAATTTCAGAGATTTTATATTTTATTGTAAAGTGGCTTGTAAGTGTATTTGTTTTGAAAAACTCTGATTTACAACATGTTATCAAAGAAGAAAGGATGTGGTTTATGTGAAGTATGACTTTTTTCGCTAGCGATTTTGTGGTAAGAGAAGTATTTTGCTTTATATGGATTTGTTGTATAGCTCAATTTTCGATCATTTTGATAGATTATGTATATACGATTCGCCATGTTGCATACCACTACGCACGGTAAAATGCCTTTGCTTGCATTTGTTTATAAAAATCTTCGATTGTACAACCAATGCTACGCCCTTCAACCATACTTCAATACACTGACCATCTTGCTAATTTCAAATTTCAAAGTTTTATGAATAAACCTTTTATTTTCTCTTCTTCAGATCAAGCTACTATCCCGCTCGACTTTTATACCTATAATGAATTCCTTATTAAAATAGTCAGTTCGTCAAGATAATCATTTATATATTCAAGATTAGCTTTCGCTCCAAACCAACTATCTACAAGTATATACTTGTACTCAATATTATCTTTTGACATCTTGAATAAATTCCTAATTCCTCTCAGTATACCTACTTCCCTCCATACAATCATCAAATCAAAACTTATATCTATGCTTTGATTTAATAACTTACTTATATCCTTCCATATTCTCTACACCTTACCTAAGATGAATTACTTAATAGAATTTCAAAAGAAAATAATCAAATTAAATGCAAGATAGTATGAAATATGAAAAAATTGCTGAGCAATATCTTATTTCAATTAGCATCGTGAAAGTAGATAAAAGAAAGAAATGATGCTCGAATCTTAGATAGTGTATTCTCTAGCAATTAGGTGAATTTGTTTAATAGTCTACTTTATTTATCATCCACTTTTATTATCTTAAGCTATTTTACTTATAATGAACTCACTATAGGTTACTTGTGATA
>NZ_JAJBJC010000291.1 GCF_021811825.1 Candidatus Anadelfobacter sociabilis
GTCAAAGAAAATATTACAATTGAAAATCCTATTATCAATTATAAAGATAGACTGATAAATGAAAACTATTTTGCTGAAAATAATAGTATACAAAAATTAATAAATAAAGAAAATAATATCCTTAATTGTGAACAAATTGAATTAAATAAAGCAACTTTTAAAACTGAGCAAAATGATGATAGTAATATAAAAGATGTTTAAAAAGATCTCATCAATCAATAAAAATAAGATTCCAAATGATTTCCAATTAAATCATCAAGTTGATTCAATTTCAAAAGATTCCAACAATTTAGTAATAAAGACAGATGAAAATTCTAAATCTAAGCATAATGAAAACTCGCAAAGGCATCTTCCTCTTCGTACGCTTTATTTTCATTATTACTACTATTGACATTGTTTTTAATTTGAACATCATTTTGATTATTTTCTAATTTCAATTTGCTATCTGTATTGCTTATGTTTAATAATTCACTTCTTAGAGTAATTATTGAATAGTCATCAAAGAATTTAGATTCTTCTATAGAATTTTCATTATGCTTAGATTTTGAATTTTCATCTGTCTTTATTACAGAATTGTTGGAATCTTTTGAAATTGAATCAACTTGATGATTTGATTGGAAATCATTTGGAATCTTAATTTTATTGATTGATGAGATCTTTTTAAACATCTTTTATACCACTATCATCATTTTGCTCAGTTTTAAAAGTTGCTTTATTTACTTCAATTTGTTCACAACTAAGGATATTATTTTCTTTATTTATTAATTTTTGTATACTATTATTTTCAGCAAAATAGTTTTCATTTATCAGTCTATCTTTATAATTGATAATAGGATTCTCAATTGTAATATTTTCTTTGAT
>NZ_JAJBJC010000292.1 GCF_021811825.1 Candidatus Anadelfobacter sociabilis
TTCCTCATTGGTATGTGGGATATTACTTGGGAATTCCTCATTGGTATGTGGGATATTACTTGGGAGTTCCTCATTGGTATGTGGGATATTACTTGGGAGTTCCTCATTGGTATGTGGGATATTACTTGGGAATTCCTCATTGGTATGTGGGATATTACTTGGGAGTTCCTCATTGGTATGTGAGATATTATCTGTTTTGACTGAAATTTCTCTAATTTGCAGATCTTTTCCAAGGCTATCGAATGCTTCATCCTCACAATATATAACATCTTTCTGCGCACTACGCTTTTGCATCAATTTATTATGCAGGTTATACTTCTCTTTGACCTTTTCTAAAACATTCTTAAAAGTCATAATACCATCCATTCATTAAATTATTAATGATAAAATCTTAAAATTTGTGTTACATCAAAACTTAATTCTTATACCAATACTAACAGTATATGTACCAAGGTTTGTTTTCATAATTTCTCCTTCCTCATCTGCTTTAGCAGAAAATTGCCCTAAGTTGTAGTATTTAAAGTTTGCTAAATTTAAATCAACTCTATCGTTAACTCGGTATACAATACCAGCTCCAACATTCCATGCAAATCTAATCTGATCATATTCTTTATATGCTACCATATCAAAAGCACCTTTCTCTGGTAGATCAATTTTTATATTACCAGCATAGTTTTTTGATATACCAATACCTAATCCAGCATAGATAAAAAACTTACTGGAAGCTCTATAACTCAAGTTAATAGAATCCAAATAAAGATTCCCAAAAACAGCATTAGCGGAAATCTTTTGTTTTAGAACATATGTTAATATACGCTCTTCTTCCTCTTCTTGATATATAGCACTATAATTATAATT
>NZ_JAJBJC010000293.1 GCF_021811825.1 Candidatus Anadelfobacter sociabilis
TCTCTCTACGGATTGCATCTTTCGCTTCTGGCATTAGCATGTAGTATTTGTCCCATAAACTTTTTCTCCATATGTGAGTATCTTCATATCCTATACTATAATTCTCTGGGATTAAACAATTTAGGTATCCCTACAGTAAGTGATAGGATTGCACAAGCTGCAGTGAAGATGGTATTAGAGCCTGAACTAGAAAAGATATTCCATAAAGATTCATATGGGTATAGACCAGGGAAGAGTGCACATGAAGCTGTAGCAATCACAAGAGAACGATGTTGGAGATATGCCTGGGTTGTCGAATTTGATATCAAAGGATTATTTGATAACATTGATCATGAGAAGCTAATGAAAGCAGTAAGGAAGCACTGCAAAGTAAAGTGGGTATGACTTTACATAGGAAGGTGGCTGAAAGCTTCAATAGCGATGCCTGAAGGAAAGATGCAAATAAGGGGAAGAGGACCGCCTCAAGGAGGAGTAATAAACCCTATACTTGCGAATTTATTCATGCATTATGCATTCGACAAGTGGGTAGAAAGAGAATTACCTGGGATCCCATTTTGTCGATATGCCGGTGATGGTCTCTTGCATTGTAACAACCTAGAACAAGCTGAGAAGGTACTAAGTTTATTAAAGCAAAGATTTATAGAATGTGGTCTGGAGATCCATACTGATAAGAGTCATATAGTTTACTGCAAACATGCGAGACGAGGAGCAAAGTATGAGAAGACATCGTTTATAACTAAGATCAGATAAAAGAGTCATGTACTATGAGAGTAAGTTGTGCTAGAATGTATATCAAAACTTGAAAAAGATGACATATTCAGTTTAATTCCGTAAGAAAGTGCTAAAGCTGCGATCAG
>NZ_JAJBJC010000294.1 GCF_021811825.1 Candidatus Anadelfobacter sociabilis
TCGGATACTCAGACATGGAGCAAGTTCTATTTAGGAGCACCAGCAGCATATAGTTTTGCTATGGATAACAATCAATCTTCTATTTACTACATTCTTAATAATAGCGGTACTCATTTATACTTTTTCTTACACAGAAAAGCAAAGTATTTCAAACAAAGAGTTAAAAATAGAATAAATACATCAATTTTCTATATCATTATTCACTAATTATCGATATACCTACTATAAATGTAATTGAAAATTATATTGATTATGTACTCAAATAACTCTTCTATTTTTATTTTGGATAAATCATCATTATCGAATAGAAATTTTAGTTGTTGATTTTTGTATAGAATAATGAGAATATCACCAGAAGCAAAGATATAATTTTTCAAAATTTAGAAAAACTTCGACTTCTCAAATTCAAGTTCGATTCAATATTAAATAAAGCTCGATATCAATAATTTAAAATACCATTTTATACTAAAGGGAACATTGAGATAAAAAAAAGCCAAGATAAGAATCCTTAATTTTAAACTTAATTTCTTTAAATAAACTTTAAAGGAGTTTCTGAATTTGAAAACAATAGTTGTATTCAATTTTTATAATAGATTCACTTTCATTCAAAATTCAAATTATTCCAACTTCTGTTACAAATACTTCATGCTTTTTCTCATATAATAAATTTTAAAGAATAGAATCAGATGTTTTTATTGAATCTAAAATATTACAGAAGGCACTTGTCTTGTTCTTCTAAGTATGTACAAAATATTTAATTTTCTAATTTGTCACAATATGAGACTGATATTATAAAATGAATTCTGCTTAATAAAGTATACTAATAATGATTAATATTTTAATAGTAAAAT
>NZ_JAJBJC010000295.1 GCF_021811825.1 Candidatus Anadelfobacter sociabilis
TCAAGAATAACACTATGATTATTAAAATCTTAAAGCAATTCATACCTTTCTTTTATTTGTCTTCTTTTCATTTTTGAGTTCTTTATTCGCTCCATCACAGAATTCTCTTTATTGATTTTCTGTTGAATATCTGTTACTTTTTCTTGCTATATTTAAATTTAAAAGCTATTAAGTATTTTAGAAACCTAAAATAATGATAATTTAAAATAAGATCTTGACATAGTGCAAAACAAAATTAGCAACTGATTTTTTGTTTGAGCATAATACTTTTTGCTATGATATTCTTATGATTTAATTTCTTTACAAATAAACAATTTGCATACTCAACAATATTTGAATTAATTTAAAGATTATTTAGAATCATTTTAAATATCTCTAAAAATTAAGATACTTACAGATATAAGAGGATTGTCCTTAAATACTCTTTTGAATCCTTTATGTATATATAACTTAGTTCCATTCCTCATTGTTAGTTCAATAAATGGAGTATTTTCTATAGAGTCCCATCTAAGAGGGATCATATCTATTGAGTTTTCAATATGATTAGATATCAACACATTCAAAATAAAATTTGGATCGTCCCAAGTACTCAAGTTTATATCAGGATTATGCCAATATTTAATTCCTTCTGGTGTGTAATATTCATTCCAACTTTCGTAAAAATTACCATAAAATATCTGTGTTGTTTCATAAGGCTATATAATAGTTATTCGAAATATCCCTACATTAAGCTCATTTTTGTTTTTCAAAGTTTGAATATTTATAGTCTCTTTGTATTCTGTAGGAACATAATGCTCAAGAGGTCTTCTTTGATCTTTTAATGGAATAATTCTGCTTGG
>NZ_JAJBJC010000296.1 GCF_021811825.1 Candidatus Anadelfobacter sociabilis
GATGAAGAGATTCAATTTGGTTATCAGCATGACCAGTAACTTTTATCACGAATTCATCAACTTCCATGTTAAGCATAGCTGTGTCCTTTTTATCTTCGGCTTTTACCCAGGAGCCTATGTGCTTTCCTCCATAAATATATTGACCGTCAACTTCATAGATTCACATCACTCCAACACAGAAATCTGTGTAGTAAACCTTGATTGTATCAATTCTGAAGTTTTGTTGGTTTATGTTTACATCATCATGAAAGGCAGTCGTATCTCCATGTGTTTTTCCAACAGACTTTGAGTGAGGGAATCTATTATCAATTGGTAAGTAAAAACAAATTGCTGGATTTTCTTGAATGTCGTTTTTTGGACCATACCAAACTTGGATATTATGAAGATGGCCTCCAATTCCTCCAGTTATACAACCTACTGCAGAGCCTTCTGGAAGTGCTACTTCAAATGGTTCTCCTCCCTCTCCACCTAATTCAATTATTTCTCCTGTATTTAATTCAAAACCTATTTGATCAAGGTATTCTCCAGCTCTTCCATAAACTTTTGTAATGTATTGTCCTTTAGCAAGCTTAATATTTTTCTTGTCTCAAGACCCAAATACATCGTCATATGAACTTCCTCTATGCTTATCAGCTTCAACTTTCTGTCCATCTACAGTCCAAATGTGTTTAAATCCAAATATTCCTCCTTCTGGATTATAGTATACAGTTAAGACAGCTAATCTTAAAGATGGCTTTGATGAGTCAATCAAATTAAAATCGCTAAAATTGTTGGTATCTTCATGAACTTTGCCATAAATGCCTGAGGATTTTGAGACGAGAGAATATTCTGCAGCTCCT
>NZ_JAJBJC010000297.1 GCF_021811825.1 Candidatus Anadelfobacter sociabilis
AAAAATCTTATCATCTAAAAGGATATCATTCTTGTTCTCCATTTCCTCAATTAGAGCGTTTAATTTTTCAATTATAATCTTCTCATTATCCCAGTCCTTCATCTTACCACAAAGAGCTAGTGCATTGCGTGCATATGGCATTATTATGTTAATTGGCAAATTATTATCAGCTTTATAACTAGTGATTCGATCATCTAAAATTTCTATATAAGCGTTTCTAGCGCATTCAATTACATCGAGACCTTTAGAGTATTTAGATACTGCAAGAATATGTGCGACCCTAGCTTTTAAATATGGTTTTATAGGATACGATTCATTGTCTTCTATTAAATTTTCTAATAAACCATCTAATATTTTGCTATAATCACTATTCATATCCTCTATACACCACGAAGGACGATTTGCGAAAATTAAATAAGGATGGAATTTATCTTCTTCAGGGGATGGCATCATTACACATAGAATATCCCTCATACAAGGCCATTCATGAGATGCAAAATTTTCATTCGCACTCATTAATTCTTTATGAATCCTATCTCCTATCGCGAATAATGGATCTTTTACATTAATTTCTAGCCTGCATTGCTTAACAAATGATTTTAATGCGATATAGCATTCTACGTCATTATTATTCATAGTTTTATCAAATATATATATTAATTATTACATCCGTAATTGCCTCGTATCGAGTAATTTTTTGACAATTCCTATCCTCAAGTTCTAAAAAGACCTTAAGCATATCCAAATTCAACGTTTTTCCCCATCGTCTCGGATATGTAATGAGAATTGCTTTCTCACTACTGTCAATGATTTCTTTAATAAATAGTGTTTTATCTAC
>NZ_JAJBJC010000298.1 GCF_021811825.1 Candidatus Anadelfobacter sociabilis
TTGAGTATATTGTACAAAAAAGCATAAGATAAAGATAAGAAGTAATGACATTATCTAAATACCTAGATCCAAAGAACGATGTAGCATTCCGTAAGATATTTGGTACAGAGAAGAACAAAGATATACTGATCCACTTTCTCAACGATATGCTAAACTTTAAGGGAAAGTCTTGTATTGATACTGTAGAGTTTTTAAGTCCAATACTAGATCCAGAGATAGCGCTAAAAAAAGAAAGTATAGTGGATGTCTTATGTAAAGATAAAGAAGGAGTGCAGTACATCATAGAGATGCAAGTATCACGTAGCAAAGGCTTTGAGAAACGTGCACAGTACTATGCTTCAAAAGCATACTGCCGTCAAGCTGATAAGAGTGGGGTATATGCCAATCTCAAAGAGATAATCTTCATAGCAATAGCAAACACAGTCCTGTTCCCTGATAAAAAAGAGTATAAGTCTGATCACATTATTCTTGATAAGAACAGCCATGAGCATGATCTCAAAGACTTCTACTTCACATTCATAGAACTTCCTAAATTCAACAAACAAATAGGAGAGCTCTCTAACATAGTAGAAAAATGGTGCTACTTCTTTAAACATGCAAACAGCACTACAGAAGCTGATATAGGTAAAATCATAGGAAGTGATCAGGTGATGAAACGGGCATATGATGCACTTGATCAATTCTACTGGTCAGAACCAGAACTCCTTGCATACGAAAAGGAAATAAAGCGCGTATGGGATAACCAAGCTGTATTCGATGCTGCTATAGAAGATGCTACAAAGAGGGGGATGGAGAAAGGGATGGCGGAGGGCGAGAAGAATAAAACAATAGAAAT
>NZ_JAJBJC010000299.1 GCF_021811825.1 Candidatus Anadelfobacter sociabilis
ATCAAAAGAGAGAGGTAGAAAGGGCTTGGGTACTACCATGCACGTTGCTATCAGCGACAATTCATTTATTGCATGCAAATTATTTCCAGCACAAAGACAAGATTGCAAAAGCTTTGAAGATTTTGAGGCATTTACATTAGAACTATTTTCATTGCTGTTTGATATATTTGATTTTTCTTTTACTTCTTCATCACTATTTTCATTCTCTTCTAAACTATTATCAGTTTCATCTAATATTTTGGATTCCTCTGTATTTTCCTCTATTGTATCAGCCATTTTGATTTTCATAATTGTTGATGGATCAAATATTCCCTTATTTGAAGGGTCAGGAACTAGAGTTCCTCTACGCTCAAGATTTTTAGCAGTCTCTGGAGGTTTACTAGCCTGTGCAGCTAGATCTACTCCAAAGTAAGTACTACTAACAAGGAGTAAGTTGCATTTATCAGCAACTCTTGCAATTGCCTCTATAAATTCATCAAATGACATATGAAAATGCCTATCTGAAGATGTCTCATTTACTTGTGTCATCATTGATAAATTGAAGATAATTCCAACTTCTCTACTTCCAAAAAGATCAGATACAATTCCAGAATCTGAAATAAGTTTCATGAATTCATCTCATCACATAAACCTAGCATCAGCAGGCTTCGAATGTTTTCCTGAATATGAGTTATATAATGTCTTAACTGATTTTAAATAGTATTTAAAGACCATATCTCATGATTCATTGTAAAGTTTATTTACTCTAAAATCGTTGCTATCAAATGTTTTCATATATTTCAAAAGTCCATCTTTAAATAATTGCTTTACTGCATCTGTATGTGTAAGAAATAG
>NZ_JAJBJC010000114.1 GCF_021811825.1 Candidatus Anadelfobacter sociabilis
TATTCTCCAGACTTGAATTTTATAGAGAAAAAATGGGCTCACGCAAAACATATAAGGCGCTCTACAGGTTGCTCCATAGAGACAATATTTAATACTTCTCTCGTATGACTCTTTTATCTCATCTTAGGTATATAAAATTTTAAAAAAGTAAGAAGCTTTAAAATAATGTAAACAAGTATAGCTAATAAAATGCTATTTATACTTTAAATAGTGATACTTGAACGTTGAATAATTAAAAGGAATTTCTCTATTGATAAAAAATTATTTGCAAAAATCATTCCTATCATTCATATTCCAAACCATCTATAAATCAATCTTTTAGTAAGATTTCATATTATGTTTAGCAAATTAGGTCATAATTTTAGTGCGATATTTGATAAAATAAGGACTAAGGGGCATATTACAGAAGAGGAAGTCAATAAGACAATGAGAGAGATAAGAGTTGCTTTACTAGAGGCAGATGTTTCATTGCGCGTTGTAAAAGATTTTATTGAACAAGTAAAGGACAAAACATTTGGTATAGAATTGTCTAAAAATATAATGCCTGGACAAACTATTATCAAAATAGTACATGATGAATTAGTAAAAATTCTCAGTACTGAAAAAGATGATGATAACAAAAAAATACAGTCAAAAAAATCTACTACTATTGTAATGTTCATAGGTCTACAAGGCACTGGCAAAACCACTACTGCAGCTAAATTAGCATTATGGTTAAAGAAAAAAAAACATAAAACAAATATACTATTATCGTCTACTGATATATATAGACCCGCAGCTCAGTTACAATTAGAAAAACTCGCAAATCAAATTGGTGCACAAAGTCTGCCAATTAGAAATGGAGAAACAGTAGAAGAAATATGTGCAAGAACTATAGAAACAGCAAAAAGAGAAGGCTGTGATATGGTAATAATGGATACTGCTGGAAGATTACAGACAAATAACGAATTGATAAAAGAATTACAGCTAATAAAAAAAATGATATCTCCAGATGAGATAATTTTAACTTCAGATGCAATGATTGGGCAAGAATCAGCAAACATAGCACAAGAATTTCACAAACAACTTGGTATCACATCTATTATTCTTACAAGAATCGATGGAGATTCAAGAGGAGGAGCTGCGCTCAGTATGAAGATGGTGACAGGATGTCCAATCAAATTTATTGGCACTGGAGAGAAGGTAGATGCATTAGAGTTATTTCATCCAGACCGCATAGCATCTCAGATATTGGGTATGGGAGATGTTGTATCATTAGTAGAAAAAGCAAAAGAAGCAATATCTAATGAAGAAGCTGAATTAATGGCAAAGAAAATACAGCAAGGAAACTTTGACATGAATGATTTACTAAAACAAATGCATAATATTAAAAAAATTGGAAATATTACCTCAATTTTAGGTATGATTCCAGGTTTAGGCAAAATAAAGGGAATGATTAATAATTCGAATATGATGAATGATAATCTGATTATTAATGCTGAAACAATAATATTGTCAATGACAATAAAGGAACGCGAAAATCCTACAATTATTAATAGCTCACGTAAAAAACGTATTTCAAAAGGTTCGGGAAAAAGTATAGAAGAGATAAATAAACTACTTAAACAATTTAATAACATTAAACTTATGATGAAACAAATGAATAAAGGAAGTCTTTTTGATAAAAATAGCAAAAATAATAGAAATCTTAAATATTTGATGAATATGATAAAATAAATAATTTCTTTATTTCACTAAAATGTATACTAAAAATTAAGAACAGAATTAATACATCTCGGCATGAAGGTATTGTATAAAGGAAATGTGGTATAATAATTGTAATTGAATAAGTAAGATAAGTAGATAAAAGAATTTGAGTGAAGCAGGCTAAATGTCCTATATCTTTAAGAAGTATTGTGGTTTAATAGTTTAGTAGTTTAGAATTTTGCGAATGTATGTTAGGCTCTTAGGTATTTTAACAAATATGCACTAAATACTAGTGCTTCTTTTGCACAAAAACGCATAGCTTTGATGTATATCCACAAAAACAAACCCCCAAAATCAGCAATACCATATCATCAAAATTATCGAAGAGCTGTCTATCTTTATCAAGAAACTCAAAAATTATATAATACTCAATAATGGAAATAGCTAATAGCTAATGCTTAGAATATTTATTTCTTTAGTAATCAATTGTTGTTAATTTACAATTGTAGTTACTTTGTTATTTGTATACAATATTGATTGTGTTGATAATGAGTATTGTAATTATTATTTTCATTATTAATTTTATTTGTGCTGAGTAATAGGTGTATGTATGTACTTTGTTTTTTTTGTGTTGTTATTAGCATTAATTATTGCATTATTAGGAATAAAGATCATTGCACAACAAGAAGTATGGATTGTTGAACGTTTCGGAAAATACAACAGATCTTTGAATTCTGGATTTCACTTCATTATTCCATTTATGGATGTTATTGCTTATAAACATACTTTAAAAGAGAGAGCCATTAATGTTGTTGAACAATCTGCTATTACAAAAGATAATGTGACATTATTGTTGGATGGAATTATTTATCTCAGAATTACTAATCCTACTGATGCATCATATGGAGTAGAGAACCCATATTTTGCGGTTACTCAATTAGCACAAACTTCAATGAGATCTATTATAGGAAAACTTACTATGGACACAACCTTTGAAGAGCGAGATGTAATGAATAGCCAAATAGTAGAGATAATTAATGATGCAGCAAAAATGTGGGGTATACAGTGTATGAGATATGAGATACGCGATATAAAGCCACCAGAGAGTATACTTAAAGCAATGGAAGTACAAGTTGTTGCTGAGAGACAAAAAAGAGCTGATATACTGCAATCTGAAGGTAAGATGCAAGCAGCAATTAACATAGCAGAAGGTCATAAAAAAGAGGTAATATTAAATTCTGAAGCTGATATGATAAATAAAATTAATTCCGCCAAGGGCGAATCAGAAGCTTTGGAATTAGTTGGAGTCGCTACAGAAAGAAGTATCAAAAGTATTGCACAAGCGTTAAAAGATGATTGTGGCAATGAAGCTGCTTCACTTAGAATTGCATCAGAATATATTAATGCTTTTAAAGAATTAGCTAGAACAAATAATACATTAATTATTCCAGCAAATAGCGGCGATCCAGGCTCAATGATTGCACAGATTTTTGGTATTTATAATAAACTACAACTAAATAAAGATAATCATAAGTATAATGAGAGAAAGTTAGATAGACAAAAATCCAGTACAAATCTAAGTAAAAAATAAAATTTAAAAAATGCAAATATGTATAGTGATTAATAGCATTCATTGATTAATTAATTAATTAAATTTAAGGATGGTAAAAAAATTATCTAAAATTGTTCCTTTAAGTATGGATGCTGTATGCAAAAAGCATGGTGTTTTGCATTATAAAGTGATTATGCACTGGACTAATATAGTAGGTAGCCGTCTATCTACTTTATGTACACCTATAGCTGTAAGATTTCCACTTAACCAACAACATAGTGGACTAATAGTAATTGGAGTGTCGAATCCTGGGTATATTATAGAGTTACAGACAACTCAAAATACGATAAAAGAACGATTAATAACATATATTGGTCATAATATTATAACAAAAATAAAATTTATTTATATAGAAAATTTGTAACTATATCTAAATAGCATATGTATGAGATATTGGACGCAAGGGTTAAGCATTTAATTTGAGTAGCTAGGGAGGGTGTACGTCATTCTTAAGGTAGCCCGCCCCCATACTTCTCCAACGCTTAAGATACAAAAAAGCATT
>NZ_JAJBJC010000300.1 GCF_021811825.1 Candidatus Anadelfobacter sociabilis
AAATTTAGCTGAAAAATACAAAACAAAAGAACATCTCAAACACCCCATAAACACTATATCATAGAAAAATTATAGTGCGTATAATACACTAATGCGATTTTCCGCACTCAGCACGCCTGTAGGCCTAAATAAATAATTTTCTGTATGGATTTGTCATCTGGAAAACACCCTTATTTTTTATGATTTTCCTAATTTGATGATTGGTGGATTCTATTGCATTGGTCGTGTAAATGGCCTTTCTTATGTCTGCAGGAAAGCCAAATAACGGAATAATTCCAGTCCAATTTCGTTTCCAAATATCTGAAATAACAGGATATTTTACATCCCATTTCTCAGCGAAGGATTCTAGCTCAAATTCAGCTATTTCCTCATTTACTGCAGTATAAATTTTTTTCAAATCATCTTTCACTGCCTTTAAATCCTTATATGATACGTATTTTACAGAGTTACGTACCATATACTGTGCACAACTGCACTATTGTTTCTGGGAAAATACTGTTAATAGCTTCTGGAAAACCCTTTAAACCATCGGCGCAAGCAACATAGATTTGGCTTACACCGCGATTCTTTAATTCTATCACCAACTCTTGCAGCCAAAACTTTGATCCCTCTGCTTTGCCTACCCAAATACCCAATAATTCTTTTTTGCGATCCATATTTACTCCTATTGCTAAGTAAACAGCCTTATTGATAACGATACTATTATCTCTGCCCTTAACATAAATGCAATCAAGATACATTATAGCATATATAGAATCAAGGCTTCTATTCTGCCAAGCTATTACTTCTTCTAAAACTCCTTCCGTAATGGTAGAAATTAGAT
>NZ_JAJBJC010000301.1 GCF_021811825.1 Candidatus Anadelfobacter sociabilis
AATTTAAATCATTATTTAGTTGAGGCTGAATTATATTTGAATTTGGATAAATATTATAAAATTCTACATTATTATTTTGAATTCTTTGATCTAAATATTGTTTTGGGTTTTCGTTTAAATTTCAACTTTTTGTATTTGAGCATGGCATAGATCGAAATATAAAATAAACAATTAACAGCTTCACATTCATAATAAGTTTTGATGAGCTTTTTGCAACATTTTAAATTTGGAAGAATCGTATTTGCAACCATTTTATTGTGATATTTATAGATATATTTATTAAGATAATTAATCTATAGTGACTGTTCTCAGTCCAAAGAACTTTATCAAAAAGGGAAACAAAATAATAAGCAAAAAGTGAGAGCAAAAGAGTGAGGACTTTTCTGTTTTAATTATATATTTTTTTTATCAAAATGCAATGCAAAATTATATTTTTAAATATTTATTATATGTCATAAGTAAAACTATAATTCTGATCAAGTTGCCTTTATTTTATAGTATTGCATTTATGCAATTTATTCATTTATTTATATAATTCTTCTTAGTTGCTTGAAGTAAACCAAAATAATGAAAGAGAATCAGACGAGCACGAAAATTTAATAATTAGTAAGTAAATACAGTTATATGTTTAGAGATTAAGGAAAATACATCAGAATCTGATTTGAATGTTACTAAACTTCGTATGTCTTCCTTTCATTAAGATTCTAATTAAAATCTACAGCTGAATCTAATTCTAAATTAAAAACAAGTACATCACATCAAGAAATGAAGGATCAAGGGAGTTTAAAAATGGATATTTCAAATGAAAAGGTATAAT
>NZ_JAJBJC010000302.1 GCF_021811825.1 Candidatus Anadelfobacter sociabilis
GCATGGTGCCGGGCCTCGTGAAGTCAAGCTGGTAGGAAAGGAGGACCAAGATGAATATTTCCGATCCCCTTGGCGATCTCCTGACTCGTATCCGCAATGCGCAGATGCATGGCATGACAAAGGTGGTGTCGCCGGCCTCGAAGCTTCGGCTTCGCGTTCTCGATGTTCTCCAGAGTGAGGGCTACATCCGTGGGTACACGGAAGTCGAGAAGGACGGTCATCGCAATGTCGAGATCGAACTCAAGTATTTTGATGGCGCGCCCGTCATCTCCGAGATCCGTCGGGTCTCGAAGCCGGGCCGCCGGGTCTATTCTTCGGTGAATGATCTGCCGCTGGTCCGTAACGGACTGGGCATCTCCATTCTCTCTACGTCGAAGGGCGTCATTTCTGACGCTGTCGCACGTAATGAGAATGTTGGTGGCGAGATCCTTTGCCGGGTCTTCTAGGACGAGGATGAACTGACATGTCCCGTATTGGAAAACTCCCAATTGCTGTCCCGAACGGCACGACCGTCACACTGAACGGCAACACGATTGAAGCGAAGGGCCCCAAGGGCAATCTCGCTTTCACCGTGTCCGAGCTGATGACGGCCGAGCTGAAGGACGGCGAGGTCTCGATCATGCCGCGTCAGGATTATGTTGACGAGGCAAACGCTCGCATCAAGGCGAACGACGAGAAGGGCCGCAAGAAGATGACCTTCGCTGAGGCGCTGGACCCAAAAGTTCGCCCCCCTGCCTCTTATACACATCCCCGAGACCACGCGACCGAGGCTGACGTCGTATGCCGTCGTCTGCTTGAAAAAAACAAAA
>NZ_JAJBJC010000115.1 GCF_021811825.1 Candidatus Anadelfobacter sociabilis
ATCTTCTTTCGACTCACATACTATTTGTATTGTATATTTCTCGTAGTTCATGATGATATTGTTTTTCGTTATTGCTATGTCAGCATAGCACTTTTATTTCATATCGCAACCTCTATATTACAGGTCCCTAGTTATTTATGAAATATGGGTACGCTAGAGTTTCAACCAAAGATCAAATTTTAAATCTACAAATTGATGCTTTGAAAAATGCTGGTTGTCATAAAATATTTCAAGAAATAGCTAAAGGAACCAAAACAGATCGTATTGAGTGGATAAAATTACTAAACGAAATTCGATCGGGAGATACGTTAGTCATATGGAAATTAGATCGTATAGGGCGTTCTCTTCCTCATCTTATCAAAATTGTAAATGATTTAATCGCCCAAAATATTGATATTATCAGTTTACAAGATCCATTAACACAACCAATGCTCAAGGTCAGTTAATATTCAATATTTTTGCTTCTCTTGTTGAATTTGAGAAAGATTTAATTCGTGAAAGAACAATGGCAGGCTTAAAATCTGCTCGCATTAGAGGGCGTATGGGAGGAAGACCAAAGGGATTATCAGAAAAGCAAAACGTATCGCATGCTCTGCTGAAGTGTTGTATCATCAAAACGAACTTAAAACCAATGAAATATCAGCCCAATTGGGTATTTCTAAAACAACTTTGTATAAATATTTGAGGCTGAGAAACGTTCAAATCGGGGCTCCACAGCAACCTTAAAATCCAAATCGACACTTTTGGTGTTCCGCTACAGGGGGGCATCTACAGCGTTAGTTCGGAATTATGCTACGCTGATGTGCGGATGGGCAAAACAATTGATCTGAATTCACTTACAAATCCTCCTTTTTTTCATTCTCCTCACTCTTTTTACTATTTGTTACAACAGTAACGTTTTTTTGAACATCATGTGTAATGAGATCAATGGCGCTATAACAGGATTTCTTTAGGCTTTTCTTAATATTTAAAAAACGACCATTATCTACCTTGTCCATGAAAATTTGAGAAGTGTCAGCGCTATCGAGTATTGTAGATTTAACACGATCCATAGTAGACGCGGAAGGATCGCATTCAAAAACAAGAAGAGCAGTAGAAGCAACTAAAGGAGATGCGTACGAAGTTCCCTCACCTATTAACCCTTTGTTGTGGAATGCAGCTAAATTAATATTTACTCCAGGAGCTGCAATATCTACATATTGCTTACTAAAATTACTAAAATTAGCCAAATCTACCCTACCATCACTTACATTTTTATCGTTGTAAACGTTGGTGGCAGCGACTAAAATGAAACAAGGTATTTTAGACTTTTCTATTCTAACTTTTTTGTATTTTTCACTGAGATCACGACCATCATTGCCTGCTGCTAAAAAAACTAGAAAATTAGAATTATCATCACACAGTTTCTTAAAAGGATCACTCAATTTATCTAAATCTCCACCGCGAGAAATATTGACTATGTTTAAAGGACGCTTCTTCATGACGGGCGGTATAACATCATCGTTTGTTTTTCCTAGTTTATTGACTGCAGAATTCAAAGCACCTTCTACAGTTTGAGTATTTCTGTCTTTAGTATAAAAATGATCTATAGAAGCACCTGGTGCAATTCCTTTTACCCTTACAGCACCATTCTCAGTTATTTTACAAGTATCGTTATTGAATGATATTTTAGTAAAAGATTTATCTTCCGACACCATAACACTAGTAACAGCAGTGCCATGTATCAGATTTCCAAAATCTACTCCACATTGACGAAGAATGCCACTAATTTCAAACTTTGTACCGCATGCATTATACTCTTGACTATCAATCTCGAAATTTCTACAGTTCTTGTCAGTCACACTTTGAACAACACTTCTAGGGAAGGAATTTAGTTTCGTTCTTCGCTCTTCAAGTATTTTTGGATATTGCTCGATATCTTTGAGCATATTATCCACCGATGAAGTATTGTCACAGTAAGAATTAGCTTCAGAGACATTCTTCCCATAAAGTCCATGCGCAAAGTCTGGGCAAGTATCGACCAATATAATAGGCAAACCTTCCTTGGGTACATCATATTCAGTAAGACTAACAGAATGACCAGAACCAAAAACTCCAAAAGAACCTATATCTAAGCTATCAAGACTAAAATACCAACAAAGACCATCAACCACTGCCATAAAAAATACCTAAATACTGATTTCACAACAATTTAAAGTTCCGCCACCGACAATTGCGCTACAAAAGTTGTATCCATCTTCACCTAAAACCGCACCTACGACTCCCCCATAACAGTTACTTCCAGAAATCGAAGAGGAATTAGCATCAACAGAATCATCTACCTTCACGTTTTCTACAACGCCAGACAGGAGACCAACGCTTCCAGTACCATTAACTATTCCAGCAATATTGATACTTGCGAAATTAACATTTTTTGCAATGCCAGAAACGGAACCAACATAATTATTCCCACAGATTTCAAAGAGTCTAAGATCAAGATTTTTTATCTCCACAGGCGTAGATGAATAAGTAAAGATACCACCAAACAACCCAACATAATTTTCATTACACCTTTTAATATACAGACCTTCTATCTTAAAACCGTTACCATCAAAATTACCTGAAAAAAAGGAAGGATATTGTTGTATGCCATCATCAATCATCACAGGCTTAAATCCCTTTCCTTCATACCAATTACGGGTAATACTAGCATCAATATCATTACTTAAAGCGTAGTTAGCGTGAAGGAAAGCTCGCATATTTTGCAAATCAAAAGCATCATTAACAAACATGTACTGCTTGATCTGAGTGATGCTTGAAATAGATACATATTGATAATAGTTCTCTGGGTTATGGTATTTATGACCATATATAGTACTATTCATACTGGGAGTCGGATGGTAGTGTATATACACATTAGACTGTGAATCGTTTATATAAATATACTTGCTATCTTTTGCAACAAACTTTACTTTACCCTCAGTATTTCCTATTCCAGCCTTTAAATACAAATTACCTTTTCCCCCTTTCGTAATTCGAGATCCATCTTTAAAGGTTATATTATTTCTAGAAATCAAAGTTACATCATGATCTGACTTAATATTCAATTGAGAACTTATAGTTATTGAGTTCTCATCCAATATTAAAGGATTCGTTATATTTTGATCCAAAAGCTTGAACAGGAAATTTTGATCATTTAGAACGAATGAATCGGAACATGAGCTAACGGAGATAGGAGCGGCAGTCTGATTCAGGTCTAACTTTAAGTACACATCCTTATTGCCCCAAAGCCGATAATCTGTGCTGGCTTTTAAAAAGTCCTTGCACAACCCCGAAGAATTAAGACTAAATTTAGTATAACCCGCGCTCTCCAGTGCACTAAAAACACTGGGAAAAGAATCTTTTAACATCCCCAATACGATTCCTTCCTGTTCTTCAGGATGATTATTGATATATTTTAAAATCTGATCGCTTGAAGGAAAAAGTCTCTCATAAGAGAAAAACTCTTTGTTAAAAGAATTAGAACTCATAAAAATACCAAAAAATTATTTTTTATACACGAAATCGAAGTAACTATAAAACCAGATTAAATCAAAACTCTAGTAGAAAGTGAGGTCAACTCAGCAAAGATATACACCCCTATTATACCACTAATAAGCTATACCATCAATACCTTTTATAAATCTTTCACAAGAAGTATACTTATCTTTCTATTTTTTCTCAGCAGATCTGAGGATCTCTGCTCTATATAATCTTGTTCATAGTCAA
>NZ_JAJBJC010000303.1 GCF_021811825.1 Candidatus Anadelfobacter sociabilis
AGAAAAAGTATAAATGAGTACCGCTATTATTAAGAATGTAGTAAATAGAAGATTGATTGTTATCCATAGCAAAACTATATGCTGCTGGTGCTCCTAAATAGAACTTGCTCCATGTCTGAGTATCCGAATTATCATCCTTTTCAAGATAAACGTAATCTTGAGCTCCAGTAACAATAGTACCCATTAAATAATAGCATGAATAGTCACTACATTGAGCATGATTATATATGATTGTTTTTGAGCATCCTCTATTAAAATTTATAGATATCATATTTTAAAGGGTAATATCTTACAAAGGTTTAGACAAAGAATAATTGTCACATAAAATAGTATTATTAAATGATTCATATATACATTGATAATAAAAATATTGTAAATGCTTTTATAACTATTCTCAGTTATGATTTATCTATTATTCGAATTAATTGTAACTGACAAAATTAATTTGCATATCTTTTTTAATTAAACTAGAATTAGAAAACTGGAGCAAAACAATATTTAGATATCTATTATCCTCAAATAATCTAAAACTTTCTTACGTATATTCAAAACTTCTGATTTTAATTGTTTCATCTGTAGTTTGACTTGAAGAACAACTTCCAGCATTTATTTTAAATGATAGGAAGAGTATAATCAAAATGATCATAATTGATTTGCTAGCACCTAGAAATATGAATAAATAAAATCATACTTGGAACTCTATTCCATGAGGATAATCCTCTCTCTTACACATCT
>NZ_JAJBJC010000304.1 GCF_021811825.1 Candidatus Anadelfobacter sociabilis
ATGCAAAGGTATGGAGTTCTAATTAATTTAATAGGAAATAAAGAAAAAGCTTCAGAGATCTCTAAAGAATCTGGTTTAACATCTACATTCATTTTATTTTCTTCATCTTTTGAGTCATGAGAGTAAGGAAGAATTTTAATATTTTGGTATTTAGATACTATTATAAACCCGACTTAAAATAAATCATGTTGCCAACTTAATACAATCAGATTAGAAGCAGAAAAATTTGTTCCTAATAAGAAACAAAGAAAGATAATGACAAGATTTAATAGATATTTGCTTGGAACTTACTCTCATGACTCAAAAGATGAAGAAAATAAAATGAATGTAGATGTTAAACCAGATTCTAAACATGTTGAAGACAAAAAGGTTCATGAATTAAATTATTTACTTGTTAATACTGCAAAACTATTAACAGAATATCTTCAATCAAAGGATATAAATCTACAAGAAGCTGACATTCATAAATTGAATTTTGTACTGATTAAAAATAAATCCAATGCACCAGATTATGTTTGTAACAGTATAATATCATTATGCAAAGGTATGGAGTTCTAATTAATTTAATAGGAAATAAAGAAAAAGCTTCAGAGATCTCTAAAGAATTTGTGAAAAATTTTGGTATTAGAGGCATTAATAGTTAACTATATAGATCAAAGCAAATGAAAAATAGCTAAAATAAGATATATTGATGCACTCCATCCACCATAAGCAACCATTGGAAAAAGAATGGATTGCCAATTCTCAACTGTAAGAATCTGAAATGTTGTTAACATAGAACTTGAAATTGTATCATAATTTGC
>NZ_JAJBJC010000305.1 GCF_021811825.1 Candidatus Anadelfobacter sociabilis
ATCATCGACAAGTCGTTCTTCCCCAAAACCCCAAAACCCCTCAAGAATTACATCAATTGAGGTGAGTTAAAATCGTGTTAAATAATAAATATATCCATTGGATTTAAATTAAGATGGCAATATCGCTAATTGCTGCGGAAATATTCCTACTGGCTTGATCAGCCATAGGTATTATATTTGGAATAATAAACATTGTTGCCGTTCATAGTATTGACATGGAGGAAATCAAAGCACCAGGTAGTGATTTTGAGGAAGAACGACTTGTCGATGATCATGAGGATGATAATGAAGATAGAATCGACTCAAGAAGAAGAGAAACAGTTGATCAAAAGAAATATGAACTACTTTTGAAGTTACATGGTAAAATTGCAGATGGAGCAAACGCATTCCTTTTCAAAGAATATGCATATTTACTCTTGTTCCTTATTGTTTTTGCTGTAATAATTGCATTATGTGCTGAATCACAAATCGGTGAGTTTTGGACAGTGATTGCCTTTGCATTGGGAGCTTTCATTTCGATTGTATCTGGATTTTTAGGAATGAGAATTGCAGTAGCAGCTAACGTAAGAACAACTAAAGAATGCTCAATCTCTCTAAGCAGAGGATTTGTAGTAGCTTACAAAGCAGGATCTGTACTCGGATTTTGACTTGTTGGACTTGCTCTCATGTTTCTAGTTATACTTATCATGGTATACAGAAGAGTATACTTGGTAAATAGAGAAAGTACTGATAATAAGATGGAGTATCAAGAAATGTTTGAAAAAATTGCAGGATATGGACTTGGAGGATCTACAGTTGCAA
>NZ_JAJBJC010000306.1 GCF_021811825.1 Candidatus Anadelfobacter sociabilis
AAATTGTATAATAATTAAAAAATTGTATAATTTAAAAGAGATAAAGCTAGGTAATATCATCACAAAATTAATGATATAAATTTACTCTTTTTCTTGCTCTATTTCATTATCTACTTCATTTTTTTCTCACTCATTATCTGGAAACAATTTATTTGTTATTTCTCTTATCTTTAAGATTTTTATTAATTTTATGTCTCTTTTTATGAAGTTTAATCAATTTTAGATCTCCAGATATATCACCTTTAAGTTGATTGAGCATTGTTGCTTGAATTCTATCGTCTGGTTTAAAATTTTTCTTCCCAAATAGATTATTTTAAGATTGTTAAATCCTTTATTTGAAATTTATCAATTTCGTTTTGAGTTAGCTCTTCTTCACTACTTGATATATCTGATTCACTAGATCTTGATTTACTTCTTTTTCTCCTTGACTTCTTTTCTTCTTCATTTTCTTTCTTCTTCCTATCATCTTTTATTTTTCTTTTTGTTTCTTTCTTGCCATTTTTTGGACATACTTCTTTTGAGGATCTAATTATAGTTCTTGGATTTTGTTTGCTTGTATTCCTTGTGCATTTTGCTTTTTTATTCCCCTTAAGTGTTGACCCTGATGTTTCTCCATTAACAGAATAATTAGATTTTCAAGAAATTGAATGTAATTCTTTTGAATAATTTTGACTCTGATTTTTTTTGAAGACTTTCTTTGCTTTTTGAGATTATATCGCCACACACTTCCTCAACAATGGCGGATCTTTGTTGATTGTAAATTTTTGTTCATTCAGAGCAAAATTGATTTGATGCTTCGT